>DMRT01000288.1 GCA_003455235.1 Chitinophagaceae bacterium | reverse complement strand
TGATGGGCTGGATGCATGATACACTGGACAATTTTAAAATGGATCCTTTGATGCGACAGTTTCACCAGGATAAATTCTCATTCAGTATCATGTACTATTATGACGAGAATTTTATGCTGCCGCTGAGCCACGATGAAGTGGTGCATGGCAAAAGCCCGATGATCTACAAAATGCCTGGCGACGAATGGCAGAAATTTGCCAGCCTGCGCCTGCTCTACACATACATGTACACGCATCCCGGCGCCAAACTTTTGTTCATGGGCAACGAATTTGCCCAAACCTCTGAATGGAATTATAAAACAGAACTTGACTGGCCTTTGCTTCAGTTTGATTGCCATAAACTGATGCAGGAATGTGTGAAAGATCTTAACCTGTTGTATCAAGAATGCCCGGCCCTTCATAAACTCCAATTTGACCCGAAGGGCTTTGAATGGGTTGATCTCAATCACCGCCAGGAATCGGTGGTAGCCTATATGCGTAAGGCAAAAAACCGGAAAGACGATATCCTGGTGGTGCTGAATATGACCCCCGTGGTGCGTCATGACTGGAAATTCAGGGTAAAGGGGAAAGCCGCCTGGAAAGAGATATTCAACAGCGACAGTAAAGGCTATTGGGGAACCGGGAAAGTATACAACCCCTCGCCAAAAGTAAAACTGGTAGATAAAAAAGCGGGCATTTACGAAATAAACCTCCACCTTCCGGCGTTAGGTGGGGTAATATTCCGGTAAAACGGAATAAAATTTGTGCCCCAAAACCATATGAAACGCATCCTTACTATTCTCTTAGTATCCCCTTCTGCTGCCTTATTTGCACAGGCGCAGGACAGTTCCAGCTATTATTTCAAAAAAGGCATTGAAGAAAAGGAAGCCAAACGCTACCAGGTGGCCAGTAAGTATTTCAGTGATGCCATCCAGCTCAACCCTTCCTATACTGTTGCCTATATGGAGAACGGCTATGCCAATCTCGAAATGCGGCGTATTGATGAAGCCAAACAGAACTTCACCCGGGCCTATGAACTGGACCCCGCTAATGATGCTGCCCTGAAAGAACTGGTGGAACTGAATTACAATTACCGTCATTTTCAAAAGGCCATTGACCTGGCAGAGAAATGCAAAAGCTGTCCCAATGCCGACCGCATTGTTGCTCTTTCATATTACCAGCTGGAGAATTACCCGAAAGCTGAAAAAAACCTGTTGCCGCTTTTGGAAAAAAATCCCGGCGATGCAGAACTTACCTACACCACCGGGCGCAATTACATGGAAATGGGGCTTGAAGATAAAGCCATCATTTATTATGAAAAAGCCGTTCAGCTGGATGAGAGCCGCAGCAGCTGGTTTTTTGAACTTGGACTGCTTTATTATAACAACAATAAATTCAAGCAGGCCGTGGTTTCGTTTAACCAGGCCGCCGAAAAAGGCTTTGTTCAAAGCAACGACTTTAACGAGAACCTGGGATTTGCCTACCTGTACAGCGGTGAATACGAAAAAGGAGAAAAGATGCTGCTGGAGATCTACGAACGTCGCCCCGGCGATAAAGACATCCTGCGGGATATGGCACAGGCTTATTACGACAGTAAGATGTATGATAAATCACTCGACATCTGCCAGAAATTACTGGAAGCCGATAAAAACGATGGCAGGGCAATTTACCAGGCAGGGCTCTGCTTTATTAAGAAAGGTCAGGTACAGCGGGGGCAGCAGATGTGCGACCGCGGAATAGAACTCGATCCATCCCTTAATAAATTACGCCAGAAAAAAATGACCGTAGGGTTATAAGATATACCACCGCTTTTGCGATTGATGTTTAGTTTGTAGCCGGGAGGAAACTCCCGGTTTTTTATTTGCATCTTTATAAATGAAACCGCCCGGATTCCGGGCGGTTTCATCTTTCTGTATATCAAACTTAAAATTCAACCCGGTAGCTTACTGTCGGGAATATGCCTGTCTGGTTCATCTTCCGCACTTTCTGCCTGTCACGGTCATAATAGGAATAGAACAGGTTCTTATGGTTGGTGATGTTCTGGATATCAAACATGAGCGTTTGTGTGGTCTTCTTACTGTTTATTTTGTAAGAGAAACCAATATCGAGTCTGTAATAAGGAGATCCCTTTAAAGTGTAGTACTGGTCTTTTACGTAAACCGCATCCCCTTTTTGCTTCGATTTTTCCAGGTCGATGGGAGAATCACGCAGAGAACCGCTGGCAAGGATCTTTGCATTCACCCCGACCAGCTGGTTCTTCTTCGGCTTCCATTCTTTGCCGGCTACCAGGTTGAACTGGTAATCTCTTGCATACCTTGTATTAAATTCCTTGCCACTGTATGTTGTGAAAGTGGACCGGAATAAAGAGGAAGAAAAAAGAAAATACCAATTGTTGGCAAATGGTTTTTCCATGCTCAGGTCGATACCATAGTTCTTTCCTTTGCCACGGCTCACCAGCGATGAATCCACATTTATCAGTGAGTAAACATCACTGGCATTGAGCATAGAGAAATAACTTTCCCTGTCTTTTTCAACCGGGATTTTATAAAGGTGCTGGTAATAGGCTTCTGCTTTTACCCGGATATTCCGGAAGATGATCCGCTCATAGGCAAGAACGAAGTGAGCGGCTCTGACGAGATCCAGTGATTTATTGATATCGCTTATTCCTGCAGACAATTCTGTATTCTTGAAATAATATGTGGACAGGTGTTCAGGCTTGCTGTGCAGCCCTGCGGAAACGGTCAGCGATTCTCCGGGCTTGAATTGGTAGGCTACCGACGCACGTGGTTCCAGGCTCTTGCTGTCATTCAGGTCAAAAAGTGAGGCATGCAGCCCGGTGTTCACGGTCCATTTATTGTTCAGCCGCCACTTCCATTGAGCATAGGCCTGGTAATACATGGCATTTCCTTTGCCCTTGATGAAATTCTTCCACACACCATCCGGTTCGTCGAAATATTCACTGCTGTAATTAAATGCAAGCCTGCTTGCAATAATTCCTGCACGAAATACGTGTTTGGTGCTGACCTTATTGTTATACAAAATGCTTGCCCGGTAAGCCGAGTTAATGAATTTCGTTCTTGTAATGTCGACTCTTGAATACTCATTTGCCGGGTTAAGTGTGTCAACGCCCGCAGTATACCGGTCGCCGGTTACACTGATGATTGTTTTCAGGTATGAATCAGTTGTAAGGAAATACTGGTGCGAAAAACCGATGACTCCGAGTTTACCTTTGGCTTTGTAATTCACATTTTCATTGTCTTCATTCCACTTTGTTTTATCTTTTTCTATATCACGTTCTGCCGCATTGGTGCCGCCGATGCCAAATAAAGAAAAAGTGCCGGCCTTCCGTGTTGGGAAATTCAATTTGACGGAGAGGTCCTGGTATTCCGGAATAACTCCTTCATCCAGGTTAAGGAAATTCTTCAGCAAAGCCAGGGTGGAATAGCGGTAATTGAAAAGGTAAGAGGCTTTGTGTCTTTTTGAAAGAGGTCCTTCTGCGGAAGCTTCGATCCCCAATGCGCCTATGGATAACATCCTTTCCATCTTATCCTTGTTGCCATTCCGGAAGTTTAGGTCAAATGCACCGGATAGCGCATTGCCGAACTCGGCCGGGAAGGCACCCGTATAAAAATCGCTGTTTCCGATCATGCTGCTGCTGAGCATACTGATGGCACCACCGGATGATCCTAATCCACCAAAGTGGTTGGGGCTTGGTATTTCGATACCTTCTAAACGCCACAGCACTCCTTTGGGCGAGTTGCCCCGTACCACGATGGAATTATCCATATCTCCATTATTGCCTACGCCGGCAAAATTTTGTGCCATCCTTCCCGGGTCAGAAACGGAAGCAGCATAGCGTTTGGTATCCTCAACTGAAAATGCACGGGCACTTACAGTGGCAAACTCATTGGTGGCTTTCAGTTTATTCCTGCGGGTAGACACTTTTACTTCATCCAGCACTTTGATCTTTTCTGTTAATGAAACGCTGAGGAATGCTTCTTTCCCGGAACTGAGCAATATCTCCGGAACTTCTTTGCTATCATAACCCATTAGGCTGACGTGCAGTGTTTGCCTGCCGACAGGAATGTTGATGATGGTGAAATTTCCCAGTGAATCTGTGATCACTCCTTTGGAGAAACTGTTGATGGTAACCGTTGCATTAGGCAGGGGTTTCTTCGATTCAGCGTCAATTACTGTTCCTTTGATGGATTGGGTGAAGCTGCTGTTTTGGGCTTTAGCGACCGTGCCGAGCAATATGCATGCAGAGACGGCGGCACCGAATAAATACTTTTTCATGGCTTTTAGTTTGATCGTTTTGAAACGGAGACAAAACTATCAAGCCAATGGTGTTTTCTATATGAACCATGTATGAACTGCGGTACCGGCTGAATGAAATGTGTTTCCTGATGCTTTCGGTAAGGATGTCTATGATGATGGGCCGAAGCCATCTACGATCGAAATAACCGGGCAGCAAGTATAAGCGAAGTAATGTGTAGCAGATATTTTTTATACCGGGTCACATCTTCATCATTTCCTTTTTCTTCTTGCAACGTTCCACCGATTTGGAATAGATATCGATATTGGCATCATTCAATGAAGCGATGATGGCTTTCTTGTAGTATTCAATGGCTTTGTCGAAATCTCCTTTCATTTCGTACAGGATTCCGAATTCATTTAAGATCATCGGCTTGTCGATACCCGGCACCACTAATGCCTGGTTCAGCAACAGTTCCTGGTCATCAAATTTATTGAGGGTGGAAAGGGTAATGGAAAGATTGCCGTAGGCGGCGGTGTACTGCGGGCTGATGGCAATGCACTTTCGGTACAGTTCCTCCGATTTGATGTAATCCCGGTACTGCGTTTCATAGATCCAGCCCAGGTGATTGTAGGCCTTGCCATACATCGGGTCGTCGGTGAGGATGGCTTCCAGTTTCTGGATGGCTTCGGTGAACCGCTTTTCCTTGATCAGGTTATCGGCTTCAAAAAAAAGTTCATCCAGTACGATACGGTTATAGTCGCTCATAAAAATAATTTGTCAATGGCAAGATAATAAAGTTTTTTTTGCCGCCCGGCTTTCCTGCTGCCATCAGTTTCCCGGTTCAGGCATCAGTTCTTTTCCAGGAACACTTCTGCCATCATGCAGCGGGCACTTCCGCCCCCGGCGGTTTCAATCGTATCCAACGGAGAATGAATGATACGGTTATGCTTTTGGAGTTTGTCCACCTGTGCCGTTGTCAACGAGGCGTACGCCTGTGATGACATTACAAGCAACAATTCGCCCGTCACATTTTTCACCTGCAGCATATTGCCTGCAAAATGATCCAGCTGGGTAAAAGAGATATCAATGATTTCTTTGTTTGTGGCCAGCAGGGAGTCAATAAGTTTTTTTCTTTCTGCCGGATAAGGAATTGATTCAAGACAAATTACCGCATAGGTTTTCCCGATGCACATCATCACATTGGTATGGTAGACCGGGTTTCGTCCTTTATCAACAGATGTGAATGTGACTGCAGTATAACCTGTAAGCCGGCAGTATTCATTCAATACCCTTCGTGCGTACGGGGCGAGCGGCAGGCGTAGGCAATTTTATGCTCCCTGTCGAGCACCATGCTGCCCGTTCCTTCCAGGAAAAGATCACCGGATTCATATCTGCCCAGGTCAAGGATGGCTGAAACGTGAAAATGTTTTCTAACCGCTTCAAGTACGGTTTCTTTTCTTTCCTTTCTGCGGTTGGGTGCAAACATGGGGTAGAGGATGATTCTTCCGTCTTC
>DMRT01000267.1 GCA_003455235.1 Chitinophagaceae bacterium | reverse complement strand
GTACGGGTAATACCTGCCAACCTCAGCAGTTTGCCAGTCGGGGCTAACACTATTGAATTCACATTAACGCCCCAGGGCAATGATATTGCCGTAACAGCAAGAGGGGTTAAAACTGCAGGCGTTAAGGGCTGTAATAATTGTAATATCACCGGCAAACTGATTTTTAAAGGCAACACAAAAGTGCAGCTCGATGAGCAGCTTTCAGGCGGGCAACGCAAGTACCCCGGTTATATTTTCTCATTTACCAATGAAGCTACCGGCAAAAGCACCGATATGACCCTGGATGAAAGTGGAAGTTTCAGCGGTACCCTCGATAAAGGAACATACAATGTATCCTGCAAAGGCAGCGGGGGAAGGAACATGCAATTCGGTGTCAGGTTCGTTTTTTAAATTATTAAACCCAAAACAATGAAAAAGCAACTCATTCTTTTTACAGCATTATTATTTTCTGTTGCCGCATTTGCACAAAACAACCAAAAACTTGGAAAGCGGATAAATGTTTTGGATATGAATACCGGAACCGGGAATGAAGTTGTGTTCACAATAGCTGCAGCGGGAGATGCCATTAATGTAACTGCCAGGAGAAGCCGGGCAAAGATTAAAGCGAATAATCCGCTAAGAGGTAAAATAATATTCAACCCCGGTGATGTAGCTGAAAATTTTCGAAGCACTGCTGCGGGGAGTACAAACCGAAGTGTTTGGTTCACACTTACCAGAGACAAAGGCCAGGGTGGTTCAGCAGTAAAAACCAGTAGTCTTAATGCTGATGGCAGTTTTGAATTTATCGATATACCAACAGGTACTTACGAGGTAATGCTGGGAGGCAAACTTATTGCAAAAGGCTTGAGGATAGGTGGCGAATAAAAAAATATTGTTTTACTCCCCGCTAACCAAAAACTAATTCATGCGCTCAACTGTCTTTATTCCATTCCTGCTATTCACTTCTCTGCATTCATTTGCTCAAACAGACAGCACCAAAGTTACTGATACCTTGCTCGTAAAGACAGATACGGCTGCATTGCCGGCATTAGATACAACAACCAAAGCCTTTTATGTAACCGGCAGCATGGGCATCAGCTATGAAGGGTACGGACTTAACCAGCGGCCACAGGCCAGCAATATCTTCAGCCCCCGTGCCCCCTGGCACCAGGGCCGGCTCGATCTTAATCCTGTGTTTAATTTTGGCAATTGGCTCAGCATCCCGGTTAACATCAATATCACGTTAACGCCTACTAATTTTGCAGGGCCCTGGAGTGGCTTTAAACAAAACGGAGCAAAGCAAAGTTTTTTGCAGTGGCTTACCAATCCGGCAAACAATCTCGGCATCAGTCCGCATTTTAAATGGGGCGATGTGTTGCTGGGCACACAATACGTAAAGTACAGCGATTTCAGCACCGGTGATATCGGCATCTTTGGAGCCGGTTTCGATATCCATCCCAAACGGTTTATTTTAAAATTCTTTACCGGCGCTTCACAACAGGGAATCGATTACCTGCCGCCCGATATCAACGGGTCTTACCTGCGCAACCACTGGATGATGCAGGTGGGTATGGAAAAAGAAGGCAGGTATAAACTGGCGTTTAACCTGGCAAAGGTAAAAGACAGGGAAAGCAGCGTAAGCAGTCCGCCCCTTACACAACAACCCGAAGAAAGTTTTACCATGAGCCTGCTGGCGGATGCGTACACAAAGAACGGCTGGTACATACAAAGCGAATGGGCGCAGAGTTATTATACCAGCGATCTTACCCAGCCGGGTATGGATAAACCTTCCCTGTTGCCGTTCATTAAAGCAAAAACAAGTACCACAAAGGATAATGCCATACAGGTATCCGTTGGAAAAAAAGGCCAATGGGTGGATGCAGGCATCATCATAAAATATGTGGGGGCCGGTTTTAAAACAGCAGGCTACCCCATGCTGCAGAACGATTATATTGATGCCGTTTTCAATACCAGGATAACCGCCATCAAAAGCAAGTTGAATTTTACAGGCAGCATCGGGCAGCGCACCAACAACCAAAGCAACACCAGCATAAAAAGCAAACAGTTCATTGCCAATACCAACTTCAGTTATAAATTCTCGGAGAAATGGAGCATTACCGTTACTTACAACAATACCGGTTTCCGGGCGGGCAGCAGCACAGCTATATACGGTGTTCGCAACGTAAGCAATAACATAGTGGTTAACCCGGCCTGGACTTTTTTTAATAAACGTAAAACAGTAAGCCATTTATTGAGTCTTACCTACAATTTCAGTAAATACAAAGAAGAGCTTTTAATAACACCCTTCAGCATCACCGATAACAATACACACAATATTACCCTGCTGTATATGCCTTCGTTCTTCGACAGGAATTATACGCCAGATTTTTCGGTGGTTTATTTCTATAATTCGCAGGCGGGTATCACCAATAAACTGTTCACGGTTTCTTCGGGCCTGGGCCTATCATCTGCCAATAAAAAATGGCAGTTCAAAGGCCAGCTGCAATACAGCCTGGGCAGGCTGAACCAGTTCAGTGGTAACAGCAATTTCATAGCAGGCTTTACGGCCGACAGGGAATTAAGTGCAAAACTGCATTGGAGTATTGCCCTTACCGCCAATAATTTCAAATATGGAGATGAACTGGCGCCTCCACCTGCTTTAATAAACAGTCATTACCTGGAAAGCAATGTGAAATCGGGTTTTGTGTACAGCTTTTAAAAAAGAAATATGAAACTAAAAATATTTTCCGGTGTGCTGATGATGGTATTTTATATGTGCAGCAATGCGCAGATCACTATTCAGCTGGTAGTAAATCCTGCTCCCCCGGCTAAATTAAGTGAATGGGCTGCCAGGTCCAATACAGTTACGCTCATTGCCACCAATGCATCGGCCGGGCCAAGGCAGGTGGTAATGCGAAGCGAAATAAAAACTATTAATGGCGACGTGGTGGCAACCAGGATACCGGTTGCGGGAATTGTATATACGCTGCCGCCGGGGAATACTGTTTTTTCTGCGAGGGATGTGGTTCCCTTAAACCAGATGTCGTTTGCGGGAAGTTATAAATCGGGTTTACTACGAACCGGCAAACTGCCCCAGGGAATGTATACGCTGACGGTACAACTGGATTCGTCATCGGGCATTCCGTTAACAGCACCGGTAACCCGGGATTTTACAATGACAGGCGTTCAGCTACCCGTTTTATTCGCTCCTTATGATAACCAGCCATTACCGGCTGTTACCGCACAAACAGCCATTACCTTCCGCTGGACGAATGTGATAAAGAGCACTGCCGGTGTTCCCAGTTACAACCTCCAGGTGTTTGAAGTATTGCCCCATCAGAAAACCGTGCAGGCCTTACGGGCCAATCAACCGGTATTGAATGTGATCATAAAAGGCAATACGCAGTATATCTGGAGGCCGCAGCTGTTATTTATGGATTCGCTGGAACATAAGTTCATCTGGACAATAAGAACGACGGATGAACTGGGTAATTTATACAGCACAACAGATACCAACCCGGAAGGAAGAAGCGAACCAAGAGTATTTGTGATAAAAAATTCAGCAAGGCCCCGGGAGAATTAATTCCTGACCACAGCATGAAACCTTTTTTACTGATTTTTATTGTCGGCTGTCTGCTATCCACAACAGGATTTACGCAGCCGCCGCTTATTGCCACATTTACCGGTGTGTTAAAAAAAGACAATACACTTTACCTGCAGTTTACCGATGCCCAAAAGAAGGAATGGCTTTTTAATGCCCTGAAGAGTGAATTCACGCCTTATGTTTTTTACAGTACCGATCATTCGGGCAATATCACAGTGAATTATGCCATCCTGAATAACCGGTTCAGCATTCAGTACACAAAAGCGCTAAACGATGGCCGTACAGAAAACCGGATCATTCGGATACGAGAGGCCGGGCAATAACCGGGTAATATTCAGGCGCCTTCGATCAGGCCTACCGCATTTCCCCATGGATCATTCACTACGGCTACTTTGATATTTCCACCTACGTCGGTTGCAGGTTGAATGATGACTGCTTTTTTCGTCAGTAAGGTTTTCAGCGATGTTTCTATGTCATCCACACTCCAGTAAACAAAACTGTGATTGCCGGCTGTAACAGCGGTCATATCCGGATCAAGCCCGAGCTCACACCCGTTGATATCGAACCCTGCATAAAAGGGTTCGTCGAAATAGGGTTCAATACCCGTAATATCCTTGTACCATTCTTTGGCTTTTGACAGATCAGCTACGTGATAAACAACGGTTCGTAATTTTTTAAACATGGCTTTGGTTGGTTGAAATAAAAAAGGAGAATGAAATTACTCATTCTCCTTTTTTTATTTTGAGTTTTTACTTTTGAATTTACTTAACCGCTCCCATCTTCGCTTCAATGCTTAATGTAGCATGCGGTACGGCACGCAGGCGGGCTTTGTCGATCAGTTTACCGGTAACACGGCAGATGCCATAGGTTTTGTTCTCGATCCGCATCAGTGCTTTTTCCAGGTGATCGATAAAGGTGATCTGGCGGCTGGCCATCTGGCTCAGCTGTTCCCTTTCCATGCTGATGCTTCCGTCTTCCATGGTCATGTAACGGCTGTCGTCCATATCCCCACCGGTTTCATCCTTACGGGTGATCAGGCCCTGCAGGTAAGCCAGTTCTTTTTTTGCCGATTCCAGTTTGCGCTGGATGAGTTCCCTGAATTCGGCCAGGTCACTGTCGCTGTACCGTACAATGGGTGCTCCCGGGTCAATCTTGGGCTGGTCCAGTACCGACTTGGTGAAGTCGGGCTGGTATTTCCGGGAAGTTTTTGTGTTGATTTTGGGTAATACCACCGGTTTGGCCGGGATGATCTTGATGTCTTTTGCTTTCTGGGGCATCGATGGTTTTTCGGGTGCTTTTTTTACCGGGGCCGCTTTGGCAGCCGGCTTTTTTACCTCTACTTTCTTTTTCATAGGTTTTGCTGCTGCTTTTGCGGCAGGTTTTACAGTTTTTTTAGGGGCTGCTTTTTTGGGAGCAGGTTTAGCGGGCTTTTTGGCCGCCGGTTTTTTAGCAACAGGCTTTTTGGCAACTGCTTTTTTAGGAGCGGTTTTTTTGGCCGGGGCAGATTTTTTAACGGGTTTTGCCGGTTTCTTAGCAGCCGGTTTAGCTGCTTTCTTTTTTGTTGCCATACTGTTATCCTTTTTTAAGTACGTTCACTTTTAATGCGACATCATTCACTTCAATTTCGGTACCGGTGTCTAAGGCCGGCAAAAATGCCAGTGAATCCGCCAGAATTTCGGCGCAAATATAGTCTTTATATTGAATTAAGGAGGGTTGCAGGCCGCCATTTTCCAGCACCGAAACATCAATGCGGTCGGTAAGGTTAAACCCATTGTCTTTCCGTATGTTCTGGATCCTGTTTACGAATTCCCGGGCGTCTCCTTCCATTTTCAGATCATCCGTTATCGTTATATCTAAAGCTACTGTCAGCTGTCCTTTTACAGCCACTTCGTAGCCGGGAATGTCATCGGTGGAAACCTCCAGGTCTTCAGCCGTAATGGTCACAGGCTCTTCCCCGGCTGCTTCGTAACCCGGGTTCAGGGTGTAACCATTTTCAAGGGCCAGGCCGATCTGGTTGTTATCAAATGCGGCAATCTGTTCGGCTGCCCATTTCATTTTAGGTCCCAGTCGTTTGCCCAGGGTTTTGAAGTTGGCCTTGGCTTTTTTGCGGATAAAATCATTTTCAGCCCCCAGGATGTCCACTTCCTTTATATTGGTTTCGGCTTTGATGATCTCTTCCACTTTTTTTATACGTTCCGCCATGGCAGAATCCAGCGCCGGGATAAATACTTTCTGCAGGGGCTGCCTTACCTTGATATTTACTTTCTTACGCAGTGACAGGATGAGGGAAGAAGTATCCTGTGCCAGTTGCATTCTTTTTTCCAGGTCGGTATCAATCACGGATTCATCGGCTTTTGGAAAATCGGTATGATGAACAGATTCATTTGCAAACCGGTTCGAAACCCTGTTAAGGTTATTGAATAGCCAGTCGGCAAAGAAGGGTGCCACCGGGGCCATCAGTTTGCTGAGTGTTTCCAGGCATTCGTACAAAGTCTGGTATGCACATATCTTGTCGTGTTCGTATTCACCCTTCCAGAAGCGGCGGCGGCAGAGGCGTACGTACCAGTTGCTGAGGTGGGCATCCACAAAATCTTCAATGGCACGGCCGGCCTGGGTGGGTTCATAATTATCGAGGTTTTTCTGAACTTCTTTGATCAGTGAGTTCAGGGAGGATAAAATCCACTGGTCAATCTCCGGTCTTTCTTTTACCGGGATGTATTTTTCGGAGAAGGCAAAGCCATCCACGTTGGCATACAGGGCAAAGAACTGGTAGGTGTTATACAGGGTGCCGAAAAATTTCCGCTGTACTTCCTTGATGCCTTCCACGTCAAATTTCAGGCTGTCCCAGGGTGATGCATTGGTGATGAGGTACCAGCGGGTGGCGTCGGCTCCAAAGCTGTTGATGGTGGCAAAGGGGTCAACCACGTTGCCGAGGCGTTTGCTCATCTTGTTGCCGTTCTTATCCAACACCAGCCCGTTTGAAACAACGGTTTTGTATGCAACGGAATCAAACAG
>DMRT01000314.1 GCA_003455235.1 Chitinophagaceae bacterium | reverse complement strand
GCTTATGCAGTAAAAGAAAAATTAGCGGTGAGTGCTTACAGCAGCTCCTGGGTAAACAATACCCTGTCGCCAGCGGCGTATGGTTACCTGGTTGCCTATCATTCTTTTGCCGATGCAAGCTTCCTGGCGGCGCTGCTGAAAGCAAAGTTTAAAGTGCGGTTTGCCGAAAAAGAATTCAGCTTTAACGGAAAGCAATTTGCCAAAGGAACCATCATCGTTCTGAAAAAAGGAAATGAAGACCGCCTGCAGCAGTTTGTGGACCTGGCCAGTGCACACCATGCTTCGGTAACGGAAGTAAGCGGGGGCTTTGTTGAATCCGGGTTTGACTTTGGCAGTGAGAAAGTGCACCTGATCAAGAAGCCCGGCGTGATACTGCTTACCGGCAAGGGTGTAAACGCCAATGCAGCCGGCGAAGTATGGCATTTGTTCGACCAGCAGCTGGATTACCCGGTTACGCTCATCAATGCGGAGGACGTGGATGCAGGCGACCTGAAGAATGCAGATGTGCTGATACTGCCCGATGGTAACTATAAATTCCTGCAGAATAAAGACGCCGGCGCCGCCATTAAAAATTGGGTGCAGCAGGGCGGAAAGATCATTGCTTTCGACAACGCGGCAGCACAGATTGCCAGGGCCGACTGGGGATTTAAGTCGAAGAAAGAAGACGACGACAAAAAGAAAGACGATAAAAAAGATGATAAAGATGCGTATGCCGATATCAAACGTTACGAGAACCGGGAGCGTGACTGGATCGGGAACAATATACCCGGCGCCATTTATAAAGTGGAACTCGACAATTCGCACCCGCTGGCCTTTGGGTATGGCAGCACGTACTTTACCCTGAAGATGAGCGACGAGATTTACGAATTCATGAAGGGAGGCTGGAACGTGGGGGTTATCAAAAAAGAAAGCCAGGCCGCCGGTTTTGTTGGCAACAGGCTGCAGGAGAAGATCAAGGACGGAACGGTGATCGGCGTTCAGCCTCTGGGCAGTGGTTCCATCGTATTCTTTGCCGATGATCCCATCTTCCGCAATTTCTGGGAGAATGGGAAACTGATGCTGGCGAATGCCGTGTTCCTGGTGAATCAATGATCAATCAGGAGTTACTATTTAATAATAAGAATTCAACTTTTAAACTACCGGGTATGTTCAGGAAACTATTGCTGTCTTTTTTACTTTTTCATTCTTCATTTTTAATTTCTTCTGCGCAATCTCCGAAAACATATACGTCTGCCGAACTGCTGCTGCAATTGAAAAAACTGAATGTGCTTGGCTCGGTATTATATATAGCAGCGCATCCGGATGATGAGATAACCAGATTGCTCGCCTACCTGGCCAATGAAAAATTATACCGCACCGGTTATTTAAGTTTAACGAGGGGCGATGGCGGGCAAAACCTCATCGGTGATGAGCAGGGTGTTGACCTGGGGTTGATTCGTACCCAGGAACTGCTGGCGGCCCGCCGCATCGATGGCGCCGAGCAATTCTTCAGCCGGGCCTTTGATTTTGGTTTCAGCAAAAGTCCCGAAGAAGCCATGCGCTTCTGGGGGCACGATAAGATACTGAGCGATGTGGTTTGGGTGATCCGTAAATTCAGGCCCGATGTGATCATCACCCGTTTTCCCACAACGGGCGAAGGAGGCCATGGACATCATACCGCATCGGCCATCCTGGCCGGCGAAGCCTTTGACGCAGCTGCTGACCCGGCAAAATTCCCGGAGCAATTAACGCAGGGAGTTACCGTGTGGCAGGCAAAGCGCCTGCTCTGGAATACTTTTAACTTCGGCGGAAACAATACCCAGCGGGAAGACCAGTTCAAACTGGAATGCGGTGATTACAATCCCATCCTGGGAAAAAGTTATGGAGAAATTGCCGCCGCCAGCCGCAGCCAGCACAAGAGCCAGGGCTTTGGTGTGCCGGCACAAAGGGGAAGTGTGATTGAATATTTCAAAACCATTAAAGGAGAAGCGCCGGTAAGCGACCTGATGGATGGAGTGGATGTGAGCTGGAACCGCATCAATGAATCACACTTTACGGCGGCGGTGAATAAGATCATGGAAAAATTTGACGTGCAGCACCCCGAACGTTCATTGTCTTCTCTTACTAAATTATACAAGGAAGCAGCCGGCATCAACGACACTTACTGGCGCACGGTGAAACAGGGCACCATCAACGACCTGGTGGAGAACTGCAGCGGGCTGTTCATGGATGCCACCACCAGCACACAGTTTGCGGTGCCCGGCGACAGCCTGAAAATAAACCTGGTGGTGAATAACCGGCTGGGCGCCGATATCCTGAGTGCAGACGCCCACCTGAACGATGATTATGTAATCTTTGACCAGTTGAGGAAGAATGTGAACTCCATCCAGAACTACAGCATGTACATTAAACCCAATACCATCCCCACCCAGCCGTACTGGCTGCAGCAGGCGATGGACAAGGGCAGTTTTAATGTAAGTGATCAGCAACAGATCGGCAAGGCCGAAAGCGACCCGATGAGTGTGCTGTTCAGTGTACTGGTGGAAGGAACGGAGTTCAAATTCCGCAAGCCCATCCGCTACAAACACACCGACCCGGTAAAAGGAGAGCTCTATCAGCCCGTTTCCATCATACCCAAACTGGAACTTAATTATGCCGGCGATGTTTTCCTGGCGGTGAACAACCGGCCTGTGGATGTACGCACACATCTGAAACTTAACATGCCGGATCTTACGCCCTATGCGGTAACAAAAATCACCACTGCAAAGATCAGCAACTCCGGCAATCCTTATGTATTTAAAAGCGGGGGAGCCAACAGGGAAAGTTATGAAACATCCACTTTTACCTTCACCGGTGTGAATGAAGATTATACCGAGCAGGTAAGGCTGCGGGCCAGCAACGGCAGCAACGAATACAGCCAGTATAAAAAAACCATTGAGTACGATCACATTCCTTCCATTGTTTATTTCCACGATGCCACGGCAAAGCTGTCGAGGGTTGACCTGAAGACCGAAGGAAATTTTGTAGGTTATATTCCCGGTGCCGGCGATAAGATTCCCGAAGCGTTGGTACAAATGGGGTATAAGGTGGTCACGCTGAAGGAAAGCGATATCACTGCATCCAACCTGCGCCAGTTTGATGCCATTGTAACGGGCGTACGTGCCTACAATACCAATGAATGGATGAACAATGTATACGACGAGCTGATGCTGTATGTAAAGGAAGGTGGCGTGCTGCTGGTGCAGTACAACACCAGCAACCAGATTGGCCCGGTGAGGGCGAAGATTGCCCCGTATTCTTTCAACATCAGCCGCAACCGCATCACTGATGAAGAGGCGAAAGTGGATTTCCTGCTCCCCGATCACCCGGCGTTGAATTACCCGAATAAAATAACGGATAAGGACTTTGAAGGATGGATACAGGAGCGGAGCATCTACCATGCGGAGAATACAGATACCGCATACAGGAAGATCCTCAGCATGAAAGATCCCGGTGAGAATGCGCAGGACGGGAGCCTGATCATAGCCAATTACGGCAAAGGAAGGTTTGTATACACCGGGCTGGTGTTTTTCCGGGAACTGCCTGCCGGGGTGCCGGGTGCATACCGCTTATTTGCAAACCTCATTGCCAATAACCGGGCGAAGTATATTAAATAAACAGTGAGTAAATAAGCATTGCCATTCTCAGCGCTGGCGAAGAACCTCCACACAAACAAAGAGACACTTCGTTACTCCGCCTGGCAGTGCCGATTAAATATATGCAGAACAAACGGGCATACTGGAATAAATGGTACGTTGCCGTACTTGCTTTTCTCCTCCTGGAGATCATCATCTTCTGTTTAATAACCAGGTTCTTCTCATGAGCAGTATCGATTGGTTAATATTGATCATTACGCTGGCAGGCATCATCCTGTATGGCATTTATAAAAGCCGTACCTCCAAAAACCTGGAAGGGTATTTTTTGAGCGACCGTTCTTTGCCCTGGTACCTTGTGCTGCTGAGCATCATGGGCACACAGGCAAGTGCCATCACTTTTTTAACCGGTCCCGGGCAGGCATACAGCGACGGGATGCGTTTTGTACAATATTATTTCGGGCTGCCCCTGGCCATGATCGTGATCTGTATCTTTTTTGTTCCGGTGTTCAGCCGGCTGAAAGTGGTTACGGCCTACGAATTCCTGGAACAGCGGTTCGACCTGAAAACAAGAACACTTACATCCTTTCTGTTCCTTATCTCCCGGGGCCTCAGCACCGGCATCAGCATTTTTGCTCCATCCATTGTGCTGAGTTCGCTGATGGGATGGAATATTTATTATACCAACCTGGTAATGGGCGGACTGCTTATCATCTATACCATGACCGGTGGCGCCAAAGCGGTGGCCCATACACAAAAGCTGCAGATGATCATTGTGCTGGTGGCCCTGTTCATTGTGGGATACCTGGCCGTGAAACTGCTGCCCGATAGCATCGGTTTTGCCGGGGCGCTCCGTAAAAGCGGCGAGATGGGGAAGATGAATATCATCACCACCGGCTTTACGGCAACCGGATTCGACTGGAAGGATAAATACAATATCTGGAGCGGGCTCATCGGCGGTTTCTTTTTAGCGCTCAGTTATTTTGGTACCGATCACAGCCAGGTGGGGCGTTATCTTACGGCGAAGAATGAAACCGAAAGCAAAAAAGGATTGCTGATCAACGGGCTGGTGAAAGTGCCGATGCAGTTCTTCATCCTGCTGATCGGCATACTCATTTTTTCTTTTTATCAATATTCAAAAGGACCGGTTTATTTTGATGAAGTAAGTCTTTCCCAGGCAAAGAAAACAGCAAAAGCCGATTCGCTGAATATGCTGGAGGCAAAATACAGCGCTGCGTTTGATGCAGGCAATGTA
>DMRT01000022.1 GCA_003455235.1 Chitinophagaceae bacterium | reverse complement strand
AAAAAATTACTTACCTCTCCGCAGCAACCCCGCCGGCGGATCGGGTTCAGGAGAAAGGATGAGGAGGATTGATCGCCAGCCGTTGTTGGTCGCTGACCAACAACCCACTGAACCCCGTAGCTTTGTGCCATGGCCGATGTGCATTCCAAAAAGCAGCGTAGTTATAATATGAGCAGGATAAGGGCGAAAGCAGAGAAAATTTACCCAATTATTTAAATCTCATCAAGCCCACAAGATTTCAAATACTCAAATATTGGATTATAAAATTCTGGTAACCTAGTCTCGTCGTCAACTTCTCCTTCAGGAACAAAAATTATCATTCCTTCCCTCGCTCTGGTTAGCAAAACCCGGTATGTATTTAACAAGTATTGATGGTCTTCCTCAACGCCAACATTTATCCAGTTCGTACCTCTGAAGTTCTTGAAATCCCAACCATCTCTATTTCTCCTTAAATCGGCATCCCAACAAATGCCTGTCCAATCTAGCTCAAGCCCCTGAACGGCATACTCGGTAGCTGCAATTTCCAAAAATGAAGAAGACCGAATATCATCTTCATCATTCAAAAACCAATAAGCTTCATCAATATTCTCTTTCGTCAAAATACCATACGGCCTTAAACGCATTCCTCCTGAGCTAGCAAGCATGCCTATTCTTTTTGTTCCAGTTAGGTTGCTTTTTAGCCATCGTTTTGCCGTATCAATCTTCCTTGTAATTAATAATGGATAATTTGACTTAATAAATGATGCCACCTTTTGAGCCTTAGCCGATTCATTATTAATTATCGCATTTACCCATTCATTTAGGTTTTCAGCTCTGAAAGAACGTCGACTTACTTTCAAGTGCAATTTGTCTGATAAGATTGGCTGAATATTATCAGGCTTCTGTGCAAATAGCGACTTTCCATCAGTAACCGAATCGCCAATGAGTAGTTGAGGAGAAATATGTACCTGCCAATCGTGATATTTTTCTTGTATTGCTTTTCCCCATTCAGAAATGCCCGCTTCACCTGTATTGATTTCTTGGCCTCCACCAACGAGCGCAATTATTACAGCCCATCCATTATGCTTACTCATGAACTCGAATAGTAACTCCGCTTCTGATTTTAACTGGATGGCAACTGGATTTTTTTCTCTGTTTTGATTTCTCTTACCCTGCCTATAAAAGTGTTCAGCATTCCAGCATCGTTGAGCTTCATCGAACACTACTATTCTTTCTGCCGGAGCTTTTTCACTACGCATTCCGTCTTTAATAAATGAATGTAGGTTTTGTATTTTAGCTTTTACCTCTCTTTCAGAATCTCCTTTCGTCGGTTTTTTTACTGTTCGTTTAGTTTGATATAAGATCTTATGTCTAGAATAATGATCTCTAGAAAGAGCTTCTCTTAAAACCTTAATCAATGGCCCATTTCCTGAAAAATAGGCTGTATCAAAATCCTTGCCTCCAAAAGCTTCTTTTTCGTGAACTACATTTAAGCCAACCAGTGTTTTACCTGCTCCAGGCACCCCTGTAACGAAACAGACGATTTTAGTGTTCCCCTCTCTTGCTTCTTTAATTTTATCGATTAAATAGTCTGTTGTAATTTTTAAATCATTTACACCCGCATCAGATTTCGTAATTGCCTCAACCTTATGCCCGGCAAATAATACTCTTGCTGCTTGAACAATTGTTGGCGTTGGTTGGTATTCGCTTTGCTCCCATTTAAACGGATCTATTGCATTTGATTGATCCTCGTGATTTCTATTATACGCATTGTACAGAATTTCTGAAAAATCTACCGCATTTGCTCTTAAAGCTTTTATTGTAGAGTTCTTGTGGTAGGGTTGTAAACGAATCGATTTTGCTAAGGGAGCAAGCAATATAGGAATCACTACTCTATTTTTACTTTGAAAATGAAAATCTTTAAGATCGTTTGCATAGTCTTCTACCTGCCGAATATCAGCTAATTCGAATTTTCCTCTATCATACTTAAACTCGACAACAAAAATTAAGTCAGCCGCTATTATAACTACATCAATTCTACTTTGGAGCCTTGGAATTTCATATTCAAATAAAATATGCCATTTTTTGCACGCTTCTATATTTTGCACCAACTCAGAAAGTGATTTTTTAAGAATCGAAATACTACTATCCCATGAAGTTGTTGTTATAGTCCATTGACTCGCAAAAGAAGTTCCAGCTTTATTTAGTTTTCCGATAAGTTCGTCAACATTAATATCTAGAAAATCTTCTATTGTGGAATGATAATACGCCTGGTTCATTTCCTGAATTCTTTTGAGTTAAAAAATTCAGAAATTGACACTTCCAGTGCTTTTATCAATCGTTCCAAAATTTCTACAGAGACATTCCTCCGCCCATTCTCCACATCCGTAACATAGGTTCGGTCAACTTCAGCCTTATAAGCAAGAGATTCTTGAGAGATACCAAGTTCTTTTCGGAGTTCACGAATGCGCTGGCCAATTTTTAGTTTGATACCCATTTATGTAAGGTCTGGCATTGTGGCTTATAAGTCAACGGACTTTAAGGGTCATACCAAACTATTTTCTTATTTTTGAGAAAAGTAGGTTATGAAAAAAATTGCCTCAATTGATGAGCTGAAAAAAGAGGCTTCAAAGCCAAATGGAGATTATTCGGATTTTGTTATTGCCTTAAATTTTGGTGCTAGGAGTAGCAAAAGGATATATTTCGACAAAGAAAATAACACGTTCAATGTCATCAATGAAATTGATTATTCCTATCAAGACGACTTAACAGAAGAGCAATTAAGAAACGAAACGCATATTGTATATGCCATAGAGAATGGAGCTTTCTATAAATATGATTTTTAAGATCGTTCCGCCGTTGTTGGTCGGCGACCAACAACGGCCCCTCACCCGATCCTCTTCTCCCCCATCCCCTCATACCGTTCTTTCTGCAGCCGGTGCAGCCGGGCATAAGCCAGGTGCATATCGATCTTGTCCTGCAGCAGCTCCTGCTGTTCGAGGCCGGTTAAGGGCATGCGGTCGCGGCTGAACCATTCGGTGAGTTCCATCCAGGTAATATCCGCTTCGGTAACGGAGTACCATTCCGGCGCATCATTGCGCAGGGCATGGAAAAGGGCCAGCCGGTTATCCAGCTGCGGGTGCTTCTTCTTTGATATAAGCAGCTGCCGCTCCAGCGCCCGGGCGCTGCTTTCATGAAATTCCTCTTTCTTTTTATGCCGGGCCGCCAGTTTACCCGGGTTGCTGATGAGCCGGTCGCCAGGCCGGGCAACGGCCCTCACCTCCTTCTTCAGCCCCTCCGCCAGCGCCACCAGGGCGCTTAGCTTCAGCAGGGCGGCCTGCGGCAGGCTGCGTTGGCCCTTTTCGGCAAACTGTACAAGGCTCTTGGATACGCCCAGCCATACGGCCAACTGCGACTGGCTGAGCCCCGTTAATTCACGTACTTGCTGGATACTGCTCATAAATGTTGTATTGGTTGACTTAAAGATAAAAACTGTGGTCATTTTTTGTGGTCGAAAAAATCGGCCACAAAACCCGGCCACAAATTTTCTTACTCCGCGGGACCGGGAACGTGATCTCCATCGCTTCTGTTATATATAAACAGGGGTCCTTTTCCCCACCCTGTCCACATTCCCCCGCCAACACAATTCCCTAACATAATCTTCATCTTTCCGTAACGTTATAGTAAGAGCTTACACACCGTAAAACCACATACTATGCTGCAAAGCAATACCGTTCTCTCCCTCACGATCGACCTGCTGGCCCACCACGCCTTTAACCACCTTCGGGACGACGAGATCTCGGCCCTGCACCACCTGATCCTGAAACTGCAGGAACCGCTTACCCCCATCCAGCAGAGCCTCCTGCTCACCTTCTGGAACCATGCTTCCACCGCCGGGCTGCCGGCCCCGCTGCTGCACCGCTGCAATACAATCCTGATGCAGCTGGGAAGAAGCCCGATGGAGATGATGGAGGTGGAGGTGGAGATGTATTAATCCCTTTCTTTTGGCTTGCAACTAAGAGACAGATCAATTTTATTATTGTATCTTTTCTTTTGCCTTGATACAAAAGAAACAAAAAATCAAGGC
>DMRT01000345.1 GCA_003455235.1 Chitinophagaceae bacterium | reverse complement strand
CGCCGCCGGAACTGCTGCAATGATAAAGATCGAATACCCGCCATATCAACCCCGGACCCGGGTGGAAGCCGGCAAGGAGATGATCTTCGACGGGATCCGCAAACGCTGGGTGGCTCTTACTCCCGAGGAATGGGTGCGGCAGAACTTCCTGCAATACCTGCTGCAGGTAAAGCAGTACCCCGCTTCCCTGGTCGCCGTGGAAAAGGAGATAAAGCTGAATGAACTGCGTAAACGTTTTGACGTGGTTGTACACGACCGGCAGGCAAATCCCCGGATGATCATCGAGTGCAAGGAGATGGGAGTGGACCTCGATAAAAAAGTACTCGGCCAGGTATTGCGGTACAATATCTCATTACAGGTTCCGTACCTCGTTATTACCAATGGAAGTCATTGCATGGCATTTTCGGTTGCTGAAGGGGCCTTAAAAGAACTGGCAGACATTCCCCCGTTTTCTGCGCTGTATTAAAGTTCTTTTTTTTGATAAGGCCATTGCCCCTGCAGTTTTGCATAAATAAAATAGACGGCCAGTCCGGAGCCGAATACGATCAAAAAGGAGTTGATCACTTTTAATCCCGTTGAATAAAAAATAAATAACCACATGGCGATGACCAGGATCACCGGCAATGGATATAAGGGCATTTTATACGGCAAGGAAGAAGTTCCGTTTCTTTTCCGTAACAACAGCACACCAATGGCCTGCCCGATGAATTGCACCATGATGCGCATGGCGAGGATGCCGCTGATCACATCACTCATTTTAAAGAGCAGGCTGAACACAAAACCAAAAGCTGCCATTACCAGTAAAGAGATATACGGGAAGTTCCGGGTGGGGTGCAGTCTGGCAAATACCTTGAAGAAACTGCCGTCATTGGCTGCTGCATAAGGAACCCTTGAGTAACCCAGCATTACGGCGAATAAGGAAGCCATCGTCACCCACAGGATCATGATGGTTGCAATGTTGGCGGCCATATGCCCGTACAGGCGTTCGATGAATGTGCTCACCACGAAATTATTGACGCCAGCATCCTGCCATTGCTTCACTTCCTGCCAGGAGATCACGCTGCCCACGCTGGTGTTCATGGCAATGTACAGGATGGCAATGCCGATCACCGAGATGAACATGCTGCGGGGGATATTCTTTCCCGGCTCTTTTATCTCTCCACCGAGATGACATACATTATAATAACCGAGATAACTGTAAATGGATTTGATGCATGCCTGCCCGAATGCAAAGGATGCCAGGTGTGCCCAGCTGAATCCTTCGTTGATGTCTTTCAGCGGCTGCAAAAAATTTCCATGAGCGATGCCTCCCACGATGATCCAGCCCATGGTAAGGATCACGCCGGTCCATAACAGTACAGCGATCCTGCCGATGCTGTCGATCTTGCGGTAAAGAAGGATCGTGACTACAACGATCACGGAAGCGGAGACCGCTTTTTGTTCCCATTCGCTCAGCTGTACAAGGTAACCGAGGTATTGAGCAAAACCGATGGCTGCAGAAGCCGCAACGAGCGGCGCCTGTATGATGGTCTGCCAGACGTAGAGAAAACTCATCATCCGGCCCATACCATCCTTGCCGTATGCTTCCTTTAAAAAATTATAACTGCCGCCGGCGAGCGGGTAGGCCGCTCCCAGTTCACTCCAGATCATCGCATCCACCAAAGAAAGGATTGCACCGGCGATCCAGGCATACAGGAACATGCCGCCCAGCAATCCCATCACGATGGGCAATGTTACGAAGGGACCGATGCCCACCATATCGATCATGTTGATCACCGTGGATTGAAATAAGCCGAGGCTTCGTTGTAGTTTTGGTGCCGTCATCCCTTGTATTAAACAGGGAAATTACAATTTCGGTGCTAAGGCTGGAAAAATATGATTTTCGGGAAACGGAAATAATACACTTGCCCATCGATCATGGGGAAGAGCCTTATAGTTATAAGAACTTAAAATGACCAATGACTTAATGGCTAGTTATTTTCTTACCAGCTTCCGGTAAAGCCTTTCATGAAATCGGGATAGTTCTTGTTCTTGTACACCCCTTCGCCGAAAAATTTAACAGGCGCTTCCAGTTCTGATGGTTTAAGATAGCCGGAAAGAGGAGCGGGCTGTGCATCCAGTGACGATAATAGAACCGTGGTGGGATAACCCATTCGCCCCCCAAGAAGAAAAACCGCCAGTTCATTGGCCCGGTAAGCGGGATTGTAGTTGTATTTTTTATTGGCAAAAACAACCGGGCTGGTTGATTCGGCATTGTATTTTACCGCGTAGAAATTCTTATTCAGGTAATCGGCCACTTTATCATTGCTGTAGGTTTCCCGGTCCATTACTTTGCACCAGCCGCACCAGTCGGTATACACATCAATGATGATCGGTTTGGGTTCTTTGGCGTAGGCCGCCTGCAGTTCAGCAATGCTCAGCCAGTTGATCTTCTCCTTTTTAGGACCATGGAAAGAAACCAGTACGGGTGTTATGAAAAGCAGTAAAATGCCGAGAACTTTATTCATAGTTTATTTGTTTGTAGCTTAGGCAAAGTTAAACGTAAAAGGATGAAAAAAATTGTCGTGGCTGTGACAGGAGCAAGCGGTTCAATATATGTGAAAAGCCTGTTGGAAAAATTATTGGCACATAAGGATCAGTGGCAGGAACTGGCCCTGGTGATGACTGAAAATGCAAGGGAAGTATGGAAGATAGAGCTTGGGAATGAAGACTTTAAAACCCTTCCTGTAAAATTCTACCAGCAACAGGACTTTCATGCTCCTTTTGCCTCCGGGTCGGGACAATATCATACCATGATCATTATTCCCTGCAGCATGGGTACGTTGGGCCGCATCGCTTCGGGCATTTCCAATGACCTTATCAGCCGGGCGGCAGATGTTATTTTGAAAGAAAGAAGAAAACTGATCTGTGTAATACGGGACACGCCCTATAATCTCATTCATATACGGAACATGGAAACGGTAACACTGGCAGGCGGCATCATCTGCCCGGCCACGCCTTCCTTTTACAGCAATCCTAAAACCGTGGAGGAAGTGGCGGCCACGGTTGTAGACCGTGTGCTCGACCTGGCGGGCATTGAAATCAAAACATATCGGTGGGGTAAATAAAAAACGTTCAGCATGCCCTGAACGTTTTGAACTATTTTTTTGTACCCGTGCCTCTGAAATGTACTATCTCAGGTCAACGATTTCCATACCGGGATAGTTCTTCTGGTTGAAGACGAACTGTGTATCCGGAATACTTGTTTTGGTGTCCATACCGCTTACAGTATAGGTATACCGGTTTCCGGCTTTTTCAAATACCTTGGTGGACGTAATGGTTTGTGTGGACTTGTTGATGTATACAATCACTTTATGGAACAACTTCGATTTGTCAATCGGCGTAAGTTCAATTTCCTGCACACCCTTTGCGTCGCTGTTCAGCTTGTATAAAAAATCCTTGTCGTAAAAATTGGTAAACAGCTTTTGCGGGGTAATGGTGTTATTGGAAGGATCCAGTTTGCTGATAGTAACTTCTTTGGCTGCCTTGTCAACCGTCCATACATTGCTGCCGTCACAGAAAATTTCCTGCCCGGTAACATTGATGCGGTAGCGGGTTCCTTTCATGTACACAGTACCCGATTTATTACCCATTATTTTATTGCTGCTGTTCTCGATTTTGAGGCTGAATTTTGACTGTACCGATTTGAAGGTTTTGAATTTGGCGCTTACGGCATCCAGAATTTTTTTTGCATCCGGATCACTGCTTCCCATGCTTTTGGGAGCCTGCGCAAAGGCAGGCAGGAACCACATAGCCAGTGCCGCAACCACACTGAGAATTTTCTTCATTTTGCTCGTTTAGTGTAAAGAATCAATCGCTTTTTACAGCGGCTGCAAAGATAGGATAATAGATGTTTCCGTACAACCCGCGTTTAATACCGCAGTCTAATAAACTGTTAATGTATTTCCGCCGTAAAAATAACCCCGCCCGGGTTGCGTTAATCCATCAAAGAATAGCTATTTTGCAATCCTTCAACTTCAACTCCGCTACTGATTCCTTTTTAGCGTCATTCTAATCTTATTTTAATATGGAGAAAAACATTCCTGTCTCCCAGCGGGAGCATCATGAGCCGTCGGCATTCACCGCATTCCTCTGGTGGCTTGCTACAGCAGAAAAAGAAATACTGGTTGATTCAGTGATCGACCGGAACCGCTACCGCATCATCGGGATGACGGTACTGGCCACCTGGGCCTTTGCCAGTTTCACCTGGACTTATTTCTTCAGCACCGTGGTGGATTCAATGATTATGGCGGTTGCGCTGGGTCTTTTCATGGGTTTTATCATTCTTACCATCGACCGGGCCCTCATCAAGGGCATCAATAAATTCAATAAACGGAAGATCAGCCCGCTGCTGTTCCGGGGACTGCTGGCACTCACCATCGGCACCTTCATGGCACAACCGGCCGTTTTGTACATGTTCGATAAAGAGATCAAACTGCAGATATCCCTCGACAACGAAAAGAAAAAAATGCTGAAGCAGCAGGAACTGCTAACGCTGTTTAAAACCCAGCGGGAATCGATCACCAAACAACGGGATGTACTGAAGAAAGAACTGGCCGATAAATACAATGCGGTTTCAAAAGCAAGGGAAAACTTCCTGGCAGAAACCGACGGCAGCGGCGGTACCGGGAAGATCGGCATCAAAGACATTGCCCTCGCCAAGAGAAACGAATACCAAAAGCTTGATGCAGACTACCAGGTGCTGCAGAAAGAAAGTCAGCCAAAGCTCGACAGCGCCGATGCCGCATTGAAGGATATCGACAGCCGGATGAAAGCCGAGGAAGCCGGCTTTGCCACGTACCTCAACGATGGATTTCTTACCCGGGTGGAGGCATTGAATAACCTGCTGAAGAACAATGACGCATTACAATTCAGGTATTACCTGATTGTTTTCATTTTGATGCTGATTGAGCTGATGCCGGTGATAGCGAAAACCATGCTTCCTTCGGGCAGCTATGATGAAAAGGCGATGTTGCGGGAAGAGATGGAAATAACACTGGCCCACATCAACATCAAAAAAGAACAGCAGCTGAAAGAACTCTATAACCAGCTGGCCTTTGAAAACGATTCCGAGGCCATTACCGCTTTCTTTTCCATGAGCAAAGACGACCGACATGAAAAAATGAAAGCCTTCAGTAAAAAATGGAAGGAAGAGAACCACCAGAGTTTCGACGGGCTCTGGGAAAAAATGAAGAAAGAGATTCTGACCAAGCAGGAAAACTGATCAATTTGGTGATTTGATAATGAATCAATTTGGAGATTTAATGAAGGGAGGTTTTGATAATGGGCCTCTGGATACTGACATCTTTTATATTTCCAAATCATCAAATCACCAAATCGGTAAATCACCAAATTTTCAAATTTCTTTTTCGCTATTTTTGCCGCCTCCCATAAGCGGGAATCTTCTATGGCAAAAGCGGGTTCGGAAACACCTTTAATGCAGCAACACAATGCCATCAAGGCGAGGTACCCCGATGCCATCCTGCTTTTCCGGGTGGGCGATTTTTATGAAACATTCGGGCAGGATGCCATCAATACCGCTGCTGTGCTCGGCATCACCCTCACCAAACGCAATAATGGAAATGCGGCTGCATCCGAGCTGGCCGGTTTCCCGCATCATGCACTCGATACCTACCTGCATAAACTGGTGAAGGCGGGTTACCGGGTTGCCATCTGCGATCAGCTGGAAGATCCCAAACTGGCAAAGGGAATTGTAAAAAGAGGTGTGACTGAGTTGGTGACGCCCGGTGTGGCCACCAACGATAAATTACTGGAGCATAACAGCAACAATTTCCTGGCTGCCCTGCATTTCGATAATCAGCAGATCGGCATTGCCTTTCTCGATATCAGCACCGGCGAATTCTTCATCGCCGAAGGCGATAAGGAATATGCCGATAAGTTACTGCAGAGCCTGAAGCCCGCCGAAGTAATCTTCCAGCGAAACCAGCAGAAATATTTCAAAGAACATTTTGG
Organism: Chitinophagaceae bacterium; assembly: GCA_003455235.1. Lineage (GTDB taxonomy): Bacteria > Bacteroidota > Bacteroidia > Chitinophagales > Chitinophagaceae > Ferruginibacter. Next base: position 1,505 of record DMRT01000345.1, on the reverse strand, counting down.
CACCCGTTTTTTCACCTACACACTGGAAGAATGGATTTTTGCTGAGGCATATGCCGCCGAAAGTTTATTAAAGCACTTCGGTACACACAGCCTGAAAGGATTTGGCGTGGAAGGAATGACCCTGGGTATCATTGCTGCCGGGGCCGTATTGCATTATTTGAAAGACACCGAACATCCCAATCTTGGTCATATTACGTCTATCCAGCGCATCGACCGCGATGAACATTTGTGGATGGACCGTTTCACCATCCGCAACCTGGAACTGTTTGGCGGTGCCGATGGAAGTCATACCTTATTAAAGGTGGTCGACAATACCGTTTCAGCCATGGGCGCCCGCCTGCTGAAACGATGGATGGTACTTCCGCTCAACAGCATTACCCGGATCAATGAACGGCTTAATGCCGTAGAATTCCTGATCAAAGAAGTGGAACTGCGGAATAAAGTATCGCAATATATCAAACAGGCAGGTGACGTGGAACGGCTGGTGAGTAAAGTGCCGCTGAAAAAAGTAAACCCGCGGGAAGTACTGCAGATCGCCAGGGGACTCCTGCAAACGGAACTGATCAAATCACTTTGCGAACAATCATCAAACGAATACCTGAAACGCCTGGGTGATTCGCTAAACCCCTGTAAATACATACTGGATAAGATCACCCGGGAGATCAGTACCGATCCGCCGGCAATAGCTGCCAAAGGATCGGTGATTGCCAAAGGGGTAAATGAAGAACTGGATGCCCTGCGGCTGATCGCCAGCGGCGGTAAAGACTACCTGCTTCAGCTGCAGCAGAAAGAGGCCCTCGCAACGGGCATCTCTTCGCTGAAAATAAGTTTCAACAATGTATTCGGCTATTACCTCGAGGTAACGCATGCTCACAAAACCAAAGTGCCAGATACCTGGATACGCAAGCAAACCCTGGTGAATGCCGAGCGATACATTACACCTGAGTTAAAAGAATACGAAGAGAAGATTGTGGGTGCCGAAGATAAAATTCTCCAGATTGAAATGCGGCTCTTCGAAGAATTGCTGAATGAACTGCAGGATTACATCGCCCCCATGCAGGTGAATGGCCATGTGATGGCGGTGCTGGATTGCCTCAGCTGTTTTGCCGGAAATGCACTGCATTATAATTATAAGAAGCCCGTACTGGAAGATAATTTTATCCTGGATATCCGGGACAGCCGTCACCCCGTGATTGAACGGAACCTGCCGGCTGGGGAACCGTATATCGCCAATGATATTTTTCTTGACCCGGCCTCCCAACAGATCATAATACTTACCGGTCCCAACATGAGTGGTAAAAGTGCCTTGTTGCGGCAAACCGCCCTCATCACCCTGATGGCGCATATGGGAAGTTTTGTTCCGGCCAGCGAAGCAAAGATTCCGCTCACGGATAAAATATTTACCCGGGTGGGAGCCAGCGATAACCTGAGCGGCGGCGAAAGCACGTTTATGGTGGAAATGAATGAAACGGCCAGCATTATCAACAACCTCACCAGGCGGAGTT
>DMRT01000166.1 GCA_003455235.1 Chitinophagaceae bacterium | reverse complement strand
GCTCGTATCCTGTTTGGGAAGGGCGGGCAAATGCCTGATCTGCCCGGCCAGCGACTGGTAGCGGCCGTCGCCCAACACCATGGTTTCATAAGCGGCAATACTGGCATAGGCATAATTACGGCTGGCAATGATGGGTGGAAAATTATTCTGCATCACCACATTGTTCAGCTCTTTTACCGTCCGGGAAAAGAGGATCGGATTGCTGAACGCATTGGTATATTCTTTTTGCCGGCAACCGGGTAAAAAGAATAAGGCGAGTAATACAAACCCTGTACTAAAATGTTTCATAATCAAAAATCATATCAGCAACACTACCGCCTGCTGAAAGCGGAACTATCCGTTCGGTTTTAAAAAGATCAACCGGTTATTATTTTGTGCCAGCACCAATACCTGTTTCCCGCCTGCCGTTTTTATCCATTTAACATCCCGCATTTCATCGGCTGCCAGGGGTATCGTTCCTGATGCTGAAAACGTATTGGTGGTTTTATTAAATGAAAACAAGGTGGGCAGCAGCGCATCATAGCGGCCTTCGTACGGAACCACTCCATAAAAATTACCGGCGGCCAGGTAAGTACCTGCGGCCAGTGAGCTGAATGTAAAGACCGGCGCCATCTGTATGGCTTCCGGGAGTTCCATTTTGGTAAAATGACCTTTCCCATCGTTGATAAAGCAGCAGGAGCCCAGTGTTTCTGCTTTCAGTTCGGTATAATCCTTAAACAGGTCGTAAAACATATAATCCACGGTTTTGCCCGCCACTTCACTGTAGGTGAGGTAGGCTTTTTTCAATACGGGCAGCGGCCGCTCCAGTTCATCCTTGGCCAGGAACGTATATTCCTTTTTGTTGATGGTGTATGCCATCACCTGCTCCACCGAGCCGTTCCCATCAAAGTCTTTCACATACAATTTTACCGGGCCGTTTTTACCGGCGTATAATTTACTATTGTGCCCCCAATTGCCCGCCAGTATATCGGCGAAGCCATCTCCGTTCACGTCCGTTGTATAAACGGTTTGCCATAAGCCCGTGGAAGAAGGGATATCAGCGGCGGAGAATTTTCCATTTTTATTCATGAATACTTTTACGGCCATCCATTCGCCTGCCAGCACCAGGTCATTCCATCCGTCGTTGTTGAGGTCGGTGAAAGAAGCGCTGGTGACAATCCCCAGATTATCGGTCTTAATAGTGGTGGCATCAGCCAGCCGGAAAGTTCCTTTTCCATCGTTCAATAAAAGATAAGAGGGCTGCGCAATACCAAATCGTTTTGCATCCGCCAGTCCACCCACGAACAGATCCGCATCACCATCCTTATCAATGTCAGCAGCGGTTACACAGGATTTGTTTTTTAGTATCGCCGGAATGGCAGTTTCGGCAGCGCTGAAATGTCCTTTTCCATCGTTCATGTACAGGTGATCGGCCAGGAAAGGCGTGCCGTCGTCGTATTGGTTGCCGCCGCTTACCACGTAGAGGTCGGGGGCTCCGTCGTTGTTGGCATCAAAGAAAACCGCATCCACGCCTTCACTCATTTTATTTTTTGCAAACACAGCAGTGTCGGTGGAAATAAATTTACCGGCAGCGGTTTGTATCATGAGCTGGCCCGCCTGACCGGAAGCCCCGCAGACGAAGAAATCATCCAGCCCGTCTTTGTTTACATCGGCCACGGCCAGTTTGGGTCCGCGGGTGGATTGCATGTGGGGCGTGAGGTATTGTTTATTGAAATCGAGAAAATCGTTTTCGTGATGCGTCCAGTTGCAGGCTACCTGGGCGCTGATGTCTTCAAATGCCTGTTTGGCCGGTGGAAAAAACTGATTGTACTCAAAATGCCCGCCCGATGCAGCCTGGTTTACGGTTATTTGTCCTACCACCGGAACGGTTTTCATCAGCTGGTATTTCTGGTTGGGCCACACAATGAGTATGCTGTCGATATTGCGGAGGCTGTCCATACCAAAGTGAAGCCGGGTATCGCAGGATGACTGGAATCCCCGGGTGGTCATCAGTTGCTGGTATTGCATTTTTCCACCGGCAAATACCCATGCTTTGGCACCGATGCCGTTGCGGTTTTTATCGTTGCCGTTGAATACAATGTCGATCGAATTTTTTGCCGGCATTTTATTCTTCAGGATCACGGCGGGTGCATTCAGGCTGTTAATTACCATGTCGAGGTTGCCGTCGTTATCCAGGTCGGCATAGGAAGCGCCGTTGAAATATCCTTTCATGGAAGCGGTGCCCCAGCTTTCGCTTACATCAGTAAAATGTATTTTCCCATCTCCTTTGTAGAAATACGGGTGAGAACTTCCGTCGGGCATATTGTCGATGGCTTGCTTATCGTATTCCGTTGATTTATCATTTTCCATCTTCATCACCAGGTCGGATACAAACCGAACATAGTCGAGGTCAACGGGTCTTTTCACAATGCCGCTGGAGATGAACAGGTCTTTATTGCCGTCGTTGTCAAAATCGGCAAACAGGGGAGCCCAGCTCCAGTCGGTGGCGGCCACGCCGCTTTGCAGGGCTGTTTCACTGAAGCTGGATCCGTTTCCGTTATTCCGTTGCAGGGCATTTTTTGAATACTGGTTCTGGTATCCATGCCCCATCAGTTTGAATTTGTACGTATCGGGATTTTCATCACGGCCATAGGTCTTCAGCACTTTTTCATCGGGGGGGAGCATGTCTACGGTAATGATGTCGAGTTGCCCGTCGTTGTTATAGTCGGCGGCATCGTTGCCCATGCTGAAGCGGCTGTAGTGTTTGAAGTGAGCAGCGCCTGATTCGGCAAAAGTTCCGTTTCCGTTATTGAGGTAGTAATAATCATTTTCATGAAAATCGTTCCCGATGTAAATATCATCCCATCCGTCGTTGTTAAAATCACCGATGGCAATGCCCAGGCCATAACCGAGGTTGCTCTGGTAAATACCGGCGGTGGCGGATACATCCGTGAATTTGCCGGTGGAGTCGAGGTCATTTCGGTAGAAGCGGTCGCCGGATACTTCATCAAATTTGCGGCGGTTGCTGGTGTCGCGGATGTTTGCATTCGGTTTCTGGGAGTGGTTCAGCAGGTAACAATCCAGGTCGCCGTCGTGGTCATAATCGAAGAAAGCGGCCTGTGTTCCGAAACCGGCAAAAGCAAGTCCGTATTTTTCCGCACTTTCGGTAAAGGTGCTGTTGCCGTTATTGATAAAAAGTTCGTTGTGGCCTTTCAGTCCGTGGTGCTGGCTGCTGGCGCATACATAAATATCCATGAAGCCGTCACCATTCACGTCGGCCATGGTAACACCCGAACTCCAGTCGGCTGTACCGGCCACGCCGGCCTTGGCGGTAATGTCTTCAAAAACAAAATTGCCTTTATTGAGGTACAGTTTATTATTTCCTTTGCTATTGGCGGTAAAATAAATATCGGCCAGTCCGTCGTTGTTGATGTCGCCGGTTGCTACGCCCCCACCATTATAATAATACAGGTAATAAAGAATGTTGAACATCTCCCGGTTTTCAAGTTTGTTCTCACAACGGATATTGGTTTGAGAAGCCGGAAGCGGCTCAAACAGGCCTTTTGTTTTTTGTTTGCATGACATCAGCAGCGTAGTGATCACAAAAAGCAGCAGGAGATATCGTATGATGATTTTTTTCACCAGCATCAACTTATACAGGTTAAAGGAAAAAAAAGGGCCAAACAAGATTGTTCAGCCCTTTCTGATTGCGCATGAAGCTTGATTTATGAAACTGCTATTTACTACTAGTTAACGTTTGTTTGCAAAAAGAGCCTGAATTTCGGTTGCGCTCAGCGCCACGCCATACATTCTCAATTGGTCTAAACTGCCTTTGAATGTGCAGGCCAGCCAGTCGTCGGATGCATAGTTGGTGGAAGGTCCGGCACCAACCCTGTATTCGGAGATCTTGCTTGTAGCCAGGTTCAATGCACCGTGTGTGCCCCAGTTCTTTACATTGGGGTTCTGCACTCCGTCGATATACAATTTAACTGAGCTGTTTGTTTGATCATAAGTAAGTACCAGGTGATGCCAGGCGTTATTGCATAATCCCGCAATGGTTTGGCCGCCTTCCCAGGTAAACCAGTTGTCGCCGGTAGTGCTTACAAACATGCTTTTTACGGCACATGCTGTATTGTCTCCTTCGAGGAACAGGAATCCAACAGCGTTGCTCCAATGGAACCCATCAACGGCTTTCAGCGACATGATATATGACGGGCCGTTGGTACCGTTATTGTTTTTTGTCTGCCCGTTCTGCTTAAACCATACAGAGATCGACATACTGCTGCTGCCGGCCCATGTATTGAACGAGGGGTATTTGATGTACTTCTGGTTCACCCCTGTAACTCCGCTGCCGGCGATACCAGCGCCGCTGGTAAAGGGGTTATCGGAAGGAAAGGTGGCCCTGATACTGTCCACCGCATTCATCAATGGATTGGTGCTTGATCCGTCGAAAGCTGCATAAAACTTCAGCGGACCCGTGGGTGAATTGGCATCCTGCGGATAATTACCCAGGTCAGGCTTGTCCATTTTCTGACAACCCGCAGCGGCCAGTATCATGACAACCGCTGTGAGGTAATGTTTGAATTTTGTTTGCATGATCGTTATTTTAAAATGGTTGATGTTTGATTATGGCCATTCCGGGTTCTGCACCAGGTTTGGATTTGTATTCAGCGCTGATGTAGGTATCGGGTAATACCGGTGCTTGTTCTGGTAACCGTTTGGTCCCAGTACAGTAGTCGCATCACCATACCTTACCAGGTCGAAGAAGCGCTCATATTCCATACCGAATTCAGCTCTTCTTTCCTGCTTGATGGCTGCACGCATCTGTGCCTGGCTTGCATAAGCAATATTGCCCAGGCCGGCACGGTTGCGGATCCTGTTCACCCAGGTCACCACTTCGGGGTTTCCGGGTGATGTTTCGTTGGATGCTTCAGCAGCCAGCAGTAAAATATCTGCAAAACGAAGTACACGATGGTTAACCCAGGTGTTCTGAGCTTCATTGTTTGGCGTTCCTAAACCGGCATTCAGGTAATCGCTGTATTGGTTATATACTTTTTTATTCCAGTACAGGGCGTTGGTGAGGTTGGGCAGGGTTTGTCCATATCCACCGGTGCTTGTTCCGCCATCTGACTGGTTAGAGAATAATATAGTAGCATCCCTGCGAACGTCGCCGGCTTCATAAGAACCCACCAGGTTTGGTGTAGGGGTATTCCATCCCCATCCGAGGTCCCATGTTCCGGAACCCCGCACACCCTGGCACTGACCGAGGCGGCTCCAGTAATTGTTACCATCGCCGGCTTTTTTGGAAGCCTG
>DMRT01000073.1 GCA_003455235.1 Chitinophagaceae bacterium | reverse complement strand
GCCGACCTTCGGGTTATGAATCCGATGCTCTAACCAGCTGAGCTACCCCGGCGTGGGGCGCAAATATAGGCCATTTTGCCTAAAGAGAGGCGGGGATACCGGCAGAAATTTATTTAAACGGGCGGTCGTTTTCCCCCACGGCCCAACGGGTATTGGGTTCATCGCCCATTACAAATTCCAGGGTACCACCCTGCTCCATATCGCTGTGCCGGATGTAGCCTTTTGAATAGGGCTTTCCGTTGAGTTTTACCGATTGTATATAGGGCTTGCCTGCATGGGTTACGTCAATGCTGAATGTTTTTCCATTGGCCTGTTTGAGCATCGCATGTTTTAATAAAGGGGAACCAATCACATATAATCCGCTGGCCGGGTTTACGGGGTAAAAACCCATGGCGCTGAAAATGTACCAGGCGCTCATTTGCCCGCAATCTTCATTGCCCGACAAACCGGTTACGGAACTGTCATACAGTTCAGTGAGTATCTTATGAACATAGTACTGTGTCTTCCAGGGCTGCCCGCTGTAGTTGTATAAATAGGCAACGTGGTGACTCGGTTCATTACCATGTGCATACTGACCGATGAATCCTGATGCATTCCCATTTACATCACTGTCCTTTGCCTGCAGCGTGAACATGGTATCCAGCTTTGCATTGAAATTCTTTTCGCCCCCCATGAGTGCAATCAACCCGGGTACATCCTGTGGCACATACCAGAAATACTGCCAGGCATTTCCTTCGGTAAAGGGATTGCCGCCATTGCCTCCATACTGAAGTGGATTGAAGGGAGTGATCCATTCCCCTTTGTCGTTCTTTGCCCGGAAGAACGTGGTGGATGCATCATACAGATTTTTATAGAACAGCGACCGGCTGGAAAAGAATGCAGCGTCGTTTGTTTTGCCCAGCTTTTTTGCCATCTGCGCCACACACCAGTCGTCGTAGGCTATCTCCAGTGTGAGTGAAACGGATTGCGATTGAAGGTTCTCGGGGAAGTATTGGAATTTATTCCACACGGTGAATGGAGCACCGGGGTGATCGGTACGGGAAGAAGCCACGCAGGCTTTGTATGCTTTTTCGTAATCAAATCCTTTGATGCCTTTCAGCATGGCATCGGCAATTACGGGGATGGCGTGGTTGCCGATCATGCAGTAATTCTCATCGCCCCATAATTGCCAGATGGGTAAATAACCATACGTATCATATTGGCGAAGCATGCTGTTGATGAAAGCCCCATCTTTTTGCGGTGCCAGCAATGTATATAATGGATGTGTGGCCCGGTATGTATCCCATAAAGAGAAGGTGGAATAATGAGTGTTGTCATTCGCCTTACGGGTGGTAAAATCAGTTCCCGAATACGTCCCATCTGCATTGGCGAGGTTATTGGGCTGGATGAAATTCCGGTAGAGGCCGGTATAAAAAATCTGTTTCTTCGCATCGGTTCCTTCCACATCGGCAACCGATAACAACTCATTCCAGGCGGCTTTTGCGTTGGCCACTGTGGCGGCAAAATCCCAGCCCGGTAATTCGGCAGCAAGGTTTTTATACGCATCGGAGGTGCTGGTGGCTGATAACGCCACTTTCATCTTTACGGTACTTCCTTGTTTACTGTTGAAGCGGAAGGCGGCTTTGCTGCTGTTGCCATTCACCACTCCTGCATCTGTGAACACCCTTCTTCCGTTTACAAAAAATCCCTGCTGTATGGGTTGATCAAACTTCACTACGAAATACACTTTCCGCAACCTCGCCCAGCCGGTAAGGATGCGGTATCCTTCTATGGTATAGGCATCCACCTGTTTCATGTGTGCTGCCACAATCTTACAACTCCAGTAACTTCTCTTCTTATCCAGTGTGTGATCCAGGTCGAACAGCACATAAGCACTGTCTGTCTTCGGGAATTTGTATTGATGAAAGCCCACGTGCGCTGTAGCCGTCAGTTCCACATTCACGTCATAATCATCCAGCCGAACGGCATAATACCCGGGGGAAGCCTTTTCTGTTGTGTGCGAAAAAGAAGAACGGTAACCGCTCCGTGGTTTTGCCGCGTCACCCGGCTGCCACAACGGAGTGCCGGTAAGGGGCTGCACCATAATGTCGTACAAATCGCCCACGCCGGTACCGTTCAGGTGTGTATGACTGAAACCAACAATGGTTTTCTGCACATAATCATAGGCCGATGCCGGTTCTTCGGGCGCATCAAAGTTATCAGGGCTTAGCTGCACCATGCCAAAGGGCATACAGGCACCGGGAAAAACGCTGCCTGATAAACTATTGGCCTGCGAGGCAGAGCCGATGAACGGATTTACATACCGGGTAAAATCTTTCTTATTGTTTTGTGCAGCAACCGCAATTAGAAAAAAAGAAAAAAGAACAGAAAATGATATTCTCATTATTATGCATTAAGCAGGGTTTGTATTCTTTTTGAAACCTTTTCGGCATTGGGCAGCATCGCCTGTTCCAGTACGATGTTCATGGGTACAGCCGGCAGGTTCATGGCGCCCATTACTTCCACCGGTGCATCCAGCCATTGAAAGCATGTTTTTGAAATTCTTCCCGCCAGTGCTTCGGCAAAAGAATTGTTTTGCTGCTCTTCAGTAAGGATCAAACATTTTCCGTGTTTCTTTACAGTATTAAAAACAAGTTCTTCATCCAGGGGAAATAATGTCCGCAGGTCGATCACGTC
>DMRT01000245.1 GCA_003455235.1 Chitinophagaceae bacterium | reverse complement strand
GAGTAATACCGTGGTGGATCATAATTTTTATGTATCCAATGATAGTCTTGTTTTCACCAGATGGGGAACCGGCACCGTGCAGTCATGGACAACCTGGCGAAGCAACAATGGGTACGATGACAGCAGTACCGTTTCCACACCGGGCCGCACGCCCTCCATACAACTGTTCATGGGCAGGGGCCAGGGCAATCTGAACATCGATTCCACCCATTCTGCCTGCCTGCGGGTGAATGATAAAGGAAAGCCATTCGCCGGCATTACGGCCGATTATGATTCGGCCAGCGTTCGTTCCACCGATGTGGCAAACGGAAGAACGGATATTGGTTCGGATGAATTCAGTACCTCCGTCCTTCCCGGCATTCCTTTGTGCGGGAATGGAAATGCGTCGGTGGCAAGCAGTCTTTCAGGTGTATCGTACCAATGGCAGGTGGATACCGGAACGGGCTTCACAAACATCAGCGACAATGCATTTTATGCCGGAACCAACACACCCGCACTTCAGTTCATTAACCTGCCCACATCGTGGTATGGATATAAATACCGGTGTCTGGTGGATGGCAATTACAGCCAGGTCCATACATTAATATTTGAAAATACATGGCTGGGTACCGTAAACAATGCCTGGGAAAACCCGGCTAACTGGAGCTGCGGGACCTTGCCGGATGGATTCACCGATGTACTCATCCCGTATGGCACCGTGGTTATTTCATCCAATGTGGTCATCCGCTCACTAGTGGTGGGGCCGGGTGTTTCGGTTACGGTCAACCCGGGGTATCATCTTACCATTACCCATTAATCAATCATTCATTTTTTGCGGCCGGTCATTTCCGGGTGATGAATATCATGTTTTTGCAGAACAAATAGTTGCCTGGTTTTATTGAAAAATCCTAATTTCACTGCCGAAACGATTGTGATAACTAACAGCCAAATACGGGACCTTCTGAACGAGATTGCGCTGCACAACTGTGAGAAGGCATACAAGAAGCTTTTCATGGAAATGCATGAAAGTCTTACGGGCTTCGCCTATTCCATCCTGCGCTCCACCGAGGATGCCGAAGAAGTGGTTTCCGATTTCTTTATTACCATCTGGCAGCGGCGCACATCCCTGCAAACCATCGAAAATCCCCGGCTTTACTTTTTTACCAGTATCAAAAATGCTTCTTTAAATAAACTCACCGCCAATGGCCGGAACAAACTTCCTAATGGTATTGAATGGGAAACCCGGCTCAACAGCGTTTTCTTTAACCCCGAGGAATTGCTCCTCTCCGCCGAAGTGGTGCAAAAGATCATGCAGGCTGTAAATGAACTGCCTGCCCGTTGTAAAACCATCTTTAAACTGGTTAAAGAGGAGGGGCTACGCTACTCCGAAGTGGCAAACCTGCTGGAAATATCCGTAAAAACCGTTGAGGCCCAGATGGCTATAGCGCTCAGGCGGCTGAAAACCCATAGCGAGTTCAAAAGCCAGTTCCCGGAACTCCATTCCCTTCTTACACAAAAAAAATAGAAACCCTTTAGGGGTATCAATCCTTTTTTATTGTCTTTATTAACCGTAATCATTTGTTTGCTAGAATGAAAGAAGAAAAATACTGGTTATTACTCTCCAAAAAGATTACCGGCGAAGCAACGGCCGAAGAACTGCTGCAGCTGGAAGAATTCCTCCACAGCAATGCCGAATGGCAAGCCAATATGGAAACCCTCCAGGAACTCTGGAATTCCCGCCCCACTGCACGGCCCGGAACCATCCAAAAAAGCAGTGATGCCTACCTGGCTCACATCAACCGTCTCAAAGAAAAAGCCCTCGATTTTGATATAGCCGGTGCGGAAGAAACGCCCGTTCAATATTCATTTAATCCCCGCAAGCCCCTTTACAAGCGCCTGGCGGTATATGCCGTGGCCATTACTTTTATTGCAGCCATCAGCCTGCTTTACTGGCTTTCGGGCCCCAGTCACCAGAACATGCCGGTGGCTTCCGTAAAACCGGTAAATGAAGTGTCGGTGGGCCAGGGATCTAAATCGCATATACAACTGCCCGATGGCTCCCAGGTATGGATCAATTCCGGCAGTACACTCACGTATGATAATTTCCTGAGAGCAAATAACCGGGAAGTGCAGCTGAACGGTGAAGCGTATTTTGACGTGGTAAAGGATCCCGAGCATCCGTTCATCGTTCACACATCGGGTATTGACATCAAGGTGCTGGGAACGGCATTCAATGTAAAGGCTTACAAAACGGAGTCCACCATTGAAGCCACCCTTATTCATGGTTCCATAGAAGTAATAAACAAAAACCGGCCGGGTACCCCCAAGATTATGCTGAAGCCGCATGAGAAACTGGTATATAATAAATACCCCGTTGCCGACCCGAGAGACCAGCGGGCAGATGTAAAACCGGCCGAACCCGATGCATATTCCATCACCATCAAGCCTCTCACCAAGAATATTGCCGACAGCGACATTGTGGAAACTGCCTGGGTATATAATAAACTCTCTTTTGAAGACGAGCGTTTTGAAGACCTGGCCCTTAAAATGGAGAAGTGGTACAACCTTAAAATATCGATTGAAAGCGAGAAGCTAAGGAATTACAAGATCAGTGGCTCGTTCGTGAATGAAACACCTGAAGAGGCCTTAAAGGAACTCCAGTTCCTGATGCCGTTCAGTTATTCCATCAGGAACAACGAAGTGAAAATTATGAGAAAATAAAAACGGGAAATGTTGCAGCATTTCCCGGAAAATTATAACAAACAAATCCTGTGTTTACACCGGGGCTGCTTGTATTTTTTAACGACAAAACCAAAATTATGCAAAAAAGTGTACTTCGGGGCCAAAAAAAATGGCCAGGGACGCTTCTTAAAACACTGCTTGTTATGAAGCTTGCCATCATCATCTTTTTCGCCACTACTTTGCAGGTTAATGCGTTCCCGGCCATGGGTCAGAAGGTTAACCTGAACCTGAAGCAAACGGAAATCAAGAAGGTTTTGAAACTGATAGAAGACGATGGCCATTATCGTTTTTTGTTTAACTCAAAGCTGAAAGCGCTGAAGAACAAAACCGACTTCTCCGCACAGAACCTTACTGTTTCCGAATCGCTCGACAAACTGTTCTCCGGCAGCAACCTTACTTACAAGCAGCTGGAGAATAATGTAGTGGTGGTGTTTTCCACCAACGAAGAGGAAAACGATAAAATAAAAGTTA
>DMRT01000112.1 GCA_003455235.1 Chitinophagaceae bacterium | reverse complement strand
ATTGCGGCTCTTGTTGGTGAAATGAATACCGAATATTTCAGGAAGCATATTAAAATGCTGCAGGTCGCAGTTGGAGGTATCGTTGGTCATGATCAGCAGCACCCCGCCTGCTTTTACCCAGCTGGCAATTTCAGTGGCGCTTTTTTCATCCATGTAATTCGGTGTTTTTGTATCCTTGATGCCATCCGGATCTACCAGGATATAAACCGAAGCGCCTTTCAAATTGGCAGCGGAAGGCGCTGTTTCCAGGCTGGTGATCCTTGCTCCATACGATTTCCATACATCGCCGAATAAACTGAAGCCCCCATTCTCGGTATCGTCCCAGGTATAGTGCCGGCGTACATTCACGCCATACCCGTTCTTCCGCCATTCGTTGTTGAAAAAATTATCCATCACCACTTTTTTCCCGGCACCCGGTTTGGGCAAGGCCGCCATTTCCATTTCCACGCTGCAAAGAATAAAGGCCCCCATTCCTTTGGGGTCATTCACCACCACGGGTTCGCTCATGTAATATTCAAAGCTCCCGTCGCGGTATGGCTTGCCACCTAAACCGGAAACACTTACGGTTCCTTTCAGGTTGGTTTGTCCATTGGCATCCACTTCAATAAATTCTTTGATGATGCCATTGTATCCTTTCCTTGCATTCGCCAGGTAAGATGCAGGTACGTAGCCATTGCGCACTGCTTTGGCAATTGTATATACAAGCATGCAGGAGGCAGAAGCTTCTTTGTAATTTTTTTCCCGGTTCGGCAGGTCGAGTATATCATACCATACGCCGGATTTTGCATCCTGTACTTTTACTACTGCTTTTACAAAACGGTTGAGGATGCCGATGATGGAATCCCTGCCCGGGTGACTGGCCGGAAAATGATCCAGCACATCCACCATGGCCATGCCATACCAGCCCATTGCTCTTCCCCAGAAATGCGGCGAGCAGCCGGTTTCTTTATTGGCCCATTTCTGTTCCCTGCTTTCGTCCCAGCCATGATACAGCAATCCTGTCTTTGCATCCCTGGTATGGCGTTCAATATTGATGAACTGGCGGGCAATGTCGTCAAATACGGTATCCTGTTTTGCCCATTTAGCATATTCGGCATAGCCGGGCTGGCCCATGTACAAACCATCCAGCCAAACCTGCCAGGGGTATATCTTCTTGTGCCAGAACCCGCCTTCCTTCGTTCTCGGGTGATCGTTGTACTGGCTGCGGATCAGGTCAATTGCTTTTTTGTATTTCTCCTTGCCCGTGATATTATACAGCAGCATCACCAGCTTTCCATTATTCGTATGGTCAATATTGAATTCATCCCGTTTATAATCCTTTATAGTTCCATCTTCCCGTACGTAATAATCCATGCTGTGCTGTATGTAATTGAAATAAGTGGCGTCGCCGTATAATTTCCAGATGCCTTCAATGCCTTTCAGGATCACTCCCTGGTCATAGCTCCAGCGGGCCGGGTTACCGGGTTTCACCGCAAAGGAATCCGGCCAGGTACGCATAGCGGTCTGCGCCATCTGCTGCGAATAGGGTTTTGGCTGTGCTGCTGCAGCAACAGCACTCATCAATACAATGATTATAATCGTTAGTCTTTTCATCAATTATTTCTCTGCTTTCGCCTTTTCTTTTGTTTTCTTTTTCTTCTCTTCCACCGCCGGCTGCTTTACCCAGCTTACCATGGCTTCGGTGGTACCAAACCCGGTATTGAGTTTTTGTTTCGCCTTTGATACATCGGTATGGAGAATATTCACGTTCTTCGTACGCTCACCATACACCATGGCCAGCACATCGGCGCTGTCTTTGTACTTCAATCCATCGATGGTAATGCCATCGCTGTTCAGTATATAGGCAACGGGGTTGGTGTTCAGGCTCATCATGGTGATGTTCTTCAGGTTGATGTTGCTAGCTTCCTGTATGTCGATACCCTCATTGGCCTGCAGTACGGCATTTTCGATCCAGATGTTTTTAATATGCATCTCCGGGATGCCCCGCACAAAAATTCCTTTGGCGGCTCCGTTGCAGGTGATGTTACGGAAATAGAAATTCTGGAATTGAGGTGTCGTCTCATCCACCGGTTTTGCTTCCACTTTGGGCGGTTCTCTTTTTTCTCCAGATAAAACAACCGGGTCCTTCGCCATATAATACATATCAAACAGGATCGCTTCGGCCGGAATATCCTTCATATTCACGTTGTTCACATAAATGTTCTCCACCATACCGCCCCGGCCCCGGGTTGTTTTAAACCGAAGGCCAATGTCGGTACCGATGAAGGTGCAATTGCTCACGAACATATTATTCACGCCCCCGCTCATTTCGCTACCCACCACAAAACCGCCGTGCGCATGGTATACCACGCAGTTGTTTACAATCACATCTTTTGTGGGGATACCACGGCGTCTTCCTTCTTCGTCCCTTCCGCTCTTGATGCAGATGCCATCATCGCCGGTATCAAAGTGGCAGTCTTCCACCAACACAATTTTACAGCCATCCAGGTCCAGTGCATCGGTATTGGTTCCGTACCATGGATTTTTAACGGTAAGATTTTTTATGGTGATGTGTTCGCTGTAGTTGATATGGGTTGTCCAGGCCGGGGAATTTTCAAAGGTTACGTCCTGTATCCGTACATTCTTACAATTAAAAATGCGGATCATGTTGGGCCGGAGATAATCCTTCACGTCTTCAAAGTCACTTACTTTTTTGCCACCGGCGAGTTTACCAATGGTTTTGTCGGTAAACCCTTTCAATGCCTTGGGAGAATTGTACCACATCCTTCCGTCTTCGGTAACCACCCCGCCGTATTTTTTCAGGTGTGCCTTCCATTCACTTTCGGTCATCTTACCCCTCGGTAAAGGACGCCAGTAATAGCCATTGCCATTCATGATACCCTTTCCGGTAATGGCAATGTTATCGAGGTATTCGGCGGTAACAGGCGACTGGCAGCGGGCGGCTTCCACGCCTTCGAAGGTGGAAACCACCAGGGGATATTGGTTAAAGTCGGGACTGAATATCACCAGTGCACCATCGGCGAGGTGCAGGTTAATATTGCTTTTCATAATGATCGGACCGGT
>DMRT01000127.1 GCA_003455235.1 Chitinophagaceae bacterium | reverse complement strand
AATTATTCAGCGGCGCTCATGGAAAAAGCCTGAAGCCCCTGTTCCAGTTATTCCTGTACTCGACAGATAAACTGGAGATCAGTGTAAAACAAACCGCCGACGACAAATACCTGGTAAAACTGCTTAACATCGATATGCCCTTGCCGGTGGAAGTGGATACCGATTCCGGAACGCAGCGACTTACACTCGAGAAAAAACCAGTAACCCTTACCAGCAAAACACCCCTGCAGGTGGATCCAAAAGGATTTTACCTGAAGAAAGTAATTCTTGAATGATAACACAAAAACTCCCGGAAAGCCGGGAGTTTTTGTTTGTAAACATCACCTATGGCAGGAAAGAATATCCATGCCTTAGCTTCCACATGAAATATTTTTCGAGCAGCACTTTATTTATATCATAAAAAACATTCGGCAGCATCAGGGCGAATGAACGGGGCCTGAACAGGTGATTGCTAACGATCAGCACTTCTTTCTTCCCCGCATCCATTACACAAAGGCCGGCTATCTGTCCCCATTTTTTTGATTTCAGTTTGGTTTTACCCTGCATGATGCGGATGATATTCTCCGCTACGATCTTCCCGGTTTCATCACTGGGGTAACCGGTTTTTGGCGCTGCGTACGGAACCTTGCGGCAGCTGAAAGGCGCCGGTACATCCACGGTTAGTCCAGCACCCCATACATTCGGGTATTTCTTATGCTGGTAGGTACCTTCCACATCCAGGAACCCGTTTGCCTTCGGATCAAGCTCCGGTGAGTTGCGGATAAAATCCACCCCGGTGAAAGGAGGCATCAGCATAATGAATTTACTGGCGATGGTTTCACCGTTGCTCAGGCTGATGCCCTCGGCGGTTACTTCCTTTACACCCACCTGCAGGCGGTAGTGAATGTTGAACATTTTCATGAACATTTTCAGCATGGCTTCGCCGCCGGGCATACCATCAATACCAAAATGACCGAGGTAATCTTCGGGAGTGATCCAGTACAGGTCTACTTTTTTCCGGATGTGCTGGTCACGCAGCCACTTTTCAATATTGAAAAGAAATTCATAGGCCGCCCCCATGCACCCTGCATTCTGGGTGGCGCCAATCACAATGGGTCCTGGGTTCCTTTTGAATTCATCCAGTTTGGTTCGTGTTTTCATGGCGCCCACCGGTGTACCGATGTACAGGGCATGTTCCCGCACACCGGGTGCAATATCAAAATTCACTTTTGGCCCGGTGGCGATGATCAGTTCATCATAAGGAAAATCAGTTTTTTCGGTATACACGATTTGTGCATCGGGGTCTACCCGAAGGGCGGTGGTGCAAACAAAATTCACACCATGACTTTCAAATACCGCACGGCGTGGAGTGGAGATATCACTCAGCTCGCGGCGGTGAATGGGCACCCATATAAGGGATGGAATATATAAGAAGTCTTCATTGCGGTCGATCACCGTAACCTCCGCCTCTTTTTTTAGTTTTCTTTTCAGTTCGAGGGCCGCAGTGGATCCTGCGAAATTACCTCCAACAACAACTATCTTTTTCATAACGGCTTTTTTAAATGGTGGTTGAATGTTTACGGTGTAAAGTTCCGAACCGCTGCAGCGGATGCTGTAACAAATGTTACTGAGCCTGTGGATACTGACAACAATCAGCTAAAACGGCATCCCGCATCAGCCAGGGGACTTACAGCCGTCATTGTTTTTGATGGCACCGGTGGATAAGACCGGAAATAAAAATGTTCCGCCGGGCGGAACATGGATAATAACATGGCTATACCGGAAACCGGATCTTATTTCAGCAGGCTTTTCAGCTCCACGATCTCAAATTCAGGCGAGGAATAAAAGCAGTGACGCAACAGCGGCATGTGCCCGTTGCCAAACAGTACCAGTATCCTGTCTTCTGCCGAAGGTTTGGTGGTGAGGATATTATTAAAGATGCGGAGGTTGCGGTTGTACCACCAGATGGACATGGCATCGGGCCCCGCATTATCAAGCGTATTGAAGCCCCCGCAAAGGTAATGTCCGTGCATGCGTTGTATGGTGGTTGGCTCAGCCATCAGCAAAAAATTCTCCAGCATGGTAAGGGTGGTCTCAACCGAATCCCCGGCTGTATACATCTGGCTGTATTTCTTATCCCAGTATTTATCACGCAGGCTGTCTACCGGCTTACTGTAATCCCACAAGCTGTCGATCCATTTGTATTTCTTTTCAAACTCAGCCGAAAAAGGCCAGGTATCCACGGCATATAATTTCGGGTGTTTCATCTGCCCGGCAATCCGGAACCCAAGCTGGTAGATTTCGTTGCGGCCCAGTTGGTACTTCCCCCCCATGTATTCCCCATACAGCGAATCCAGCCAGGGTTGATTGGATGATTCGATATAGATGCGGGTTGGCTTGAATCTTTTGATCACATCAGCCAGTTCCTGTATTTCTTTCTGGCGCTGCGGTGACTTTACATCAATGAATTTAGAAGAATCGGTTTTGTGTCCATCAAGGTTTGGATAGCCGAAATGAAAGGTTCCCAGCAACAAAACTTTGGTGGGTTTCCGTTCTCCGTTCAGCAATATCCGGTCGGGTTGCAGTGACTGTAATTTTTTCCAATCCACTTGCTGGGCCGGCACCAGCAGGGGGAACAGGGTGAAAATGCAGGCGGTTATTTTTTTCATACCAATTTTATTTGCCCGTAAAATTTGCTTACCGGTGCCGTTGTAAAAAACAAAATCTGCCAAGAAGGAATGTTTATCTGCAAAACGGGCCGCCCTTTGCCGGGGAGTTGGCAGATAAAATAACCGGGCTTGCAGACAACCATTCACCAAACCCGGGCATTATCGTAGATTAGCAGCATGACAAAAAAGGGGTTGCTTATCGCCTACACATTTTTCTTTTTCATGTATTTCATCGGCTTCGGGCTGATGGGAAACCTGAATGCAGGGATCCCTTTTCCCTGGAAAAGTTTACTGGAACCCCTTACCCTTTCTCATTTTTTCTATACCGTGCTGGTTACGCTCCTGGCGCATTTTGTGCTGTTCCGCCAATTCTATTACCGCCGGCCACGCTGGCAGTTGCTGGCTGCGGTGGCCGGCCTGCTTATCTTCTTTATTTTATTCCGTTACCTGCTGGAAGAACTGATTTTCCCGGCTACCATCGGCTACGGAAACTATAACCCGAAAACATCGTTCCGCTACTATGTGGTGGACAATATTTACTTCGGATCGATCAACATCCTCATCGGCTTTGTATTCTTTCTTTTTGATGAAATGTTCCGCAACCGGAAAAAGCAGTCCGAACTGGAAGAACAAAACAAACAAGCCGAACTGAATTTCCTGCAGGCACAGATGAACCCGCATTTCCTGTTCAATTCACTCAACAATATTTATTCGCTGGCCTATGAGCAGAATCCGCAGACAGCCGCTGCCGTGCTGAAGCTGAGTGACATGATGCGGTACGTAACCTACCAGAAGAAAGACAAGGTAAGCCTGGAAAAAGAAATGGAATATGTAAACAGCCTGCTTGACCTGGAGCAACTGCGCCGTGATTATAAACTGGCGGCCCGGATCAGTATTTCTGCCGCGGCAGCCCAAACACTCATCACACCCCTTACTGTGATCCCATTGGTAGAGAATGCACTGAAGCATGGCGATTTCTCCGATCCGGATCATCCTTTCTGCATGGAAGCTTCCGTGAACAATCACCAGCTCTGCATAGAAGTAACCAACAAACTGAACACGGCAAAGGCGGATTCCGGGGGTGGTGTGGGACTGAAGAACCTGCAGCGCAGGCTTGAGCTGCTTTACAAACCGGGTGAATTCCGTTTTGGTACCGAGAAAAAAGAAATTGTTTTTTACGCCACCTTAATCCTTCCTGCCTGATGTACCGTTGTATGGTAATAGACGATGAACCCCTGGCGCTGAATGTGCTGGCCGATTATATCCGGCAGACAGACGGGCTGGAACTGGTTGATATAACCACCAGCCCCATCAAAGGACTGCAGCGCATTCAGAATAACGAAGTTGATCTTGTGTTCCTCGACATACAGATGCCCGAGCTTACCGGTATACAGGTGATGAAAATAATTGACCAGCGCTGCAAAGTGATCCTGACCACAGCTTATCCCGAATTTGCCCTGGAAGGATATGAATACAACGTGGTGGATTACCTTTTGAAGCCGGTTTCCTTTGAACGCTTTACCAAAGCTGTTCAGAAATTACCCGCTGTTGTAAATACCGGGCCGGTAAAAACAATGCCGCAAGACTATTTTTTTGTAAAAAGCGAATACAAATTATTGCGTATCGACATCAGCCAGGTTTTGTATTTTGAAGCATTGCGGGATTATGTAGCCATTCATACGGCAGATGGGAACAAAGTACTTACACTGCAAAGCCTGTCGTCTTTTGAAAAAGAATTGCCGGCTCATTTATTTTCCCGCATTCATAAATCGTACCTCATTTCCCTCAGCAAGATCAGTTTCATTGAAAAGAACCGGGTAGTGATCAACAACCGGTTTTTGCCCATCGGGGAAACCTATAAAACCACCTTCCTGCAAAAGATCAATCACCCGGAAGGGAAATAGCATTTCAGTTGCCGGTCTCTTCCAGGATAAAGATGGCATTCCTGTTCAGGTCGAAGAAACCGAATTCGTTGGTACCCCAGGGCGTACCGGCCACGAATTTATTTTCGGGCACGGTTCCTCTTGCTACAAATTCTTCAAACAGCGGCCGGATATTCTCCACGCAGATGCGGATCACCGAGCCGCCCAGCAACGGATCATCATCCGTATCTGCATGCCATTGCAGGTGCAGGTAAATATTTTCCCGTCTGATCACCGCATACATGGTATCGGCAAATACTGCTTCAAACCCGGTCTTTTCTTTGTACCAGGCCAGGTCGCGGGCAATATCCGACGAAGGCAGTACCGGTACAGTACAGATGAATTTTGTTCCAGGTGGCATACCGATGTTTTCACTAAATATACAAAACCCTGATGGTCTGCCCTTTAAAAGAAGAATTTGAGGATTTAATAAGAAATATTTTCACCCGGTTTACGTTATTAACCATAAAATATCCCCGTGAA
>DMRT01000304.1 GCA_003455235.1 Chitinophagaceae bacterium | reverse complement strand
GGCACCTGGAAAAAATCACTGGCTGAACAACTCAAACCCGGCGATGAATTGTTTTTCTTCGACATCATTGTCAAAGATGCACAGGGAAGACTTATGTTTGCCCCCGAATTAAATATCCGGGTAAGATAATGTGGTCTGTTCAAAAAGCTTCCATTGCCGATATTCCCCTCATCCGTGAACTCACGTTTGCCGTATGGCCGCAAACCTATGCGGCCTTATTAAGCCAGGACCAGATCAACTACATGCTGGAACTTATCTACAGCGAAGCCTCTCTTAAAAAACAAATGCAAGAAGAAGGCTGCAGCTTTATCATCATCCGCGACAATAACGAACCCGTTGCGTTCGCTTCTTACAACGAGATCAAACCACAGCTATGGAAGCTCAACAAGATTTATGTGCTGGGTTCGCAGCAGGGAAAAGGTACGGGTAAGTTCATCATCAATTATATTGTTGAAGAAATTAAACAACAACATGCAAAATCGCTTCAGTTACAGGTGAAACGAGATAACCCGGCACAGGAGTTTTACAAAAAACTGGGCTTCACCGTTATTGAAACAGCCGACTTCGATATCGGCAATGGCTATTTCATGAGGGATTATATCATGGAACTGGCCATCCCCGCCTGACCGTTCTTTTGCCCGGACCTGCCACCTGCTCAATAACCGCCACCACCTTTTTAATACAGGTTATTTTCTCCATTCCTGCCCGGTAGTTTTATGGAGAATTATATGCACGGGTAAACTATTTCATCATTCAATGAAACCAACGGTTATGAAAAAAATATGCTGGCTCATCTTTATCCTGGGATCTGTAAAAATCAATATCGCTCAAAATGTCGGCATCGGCACCACCACCCCCGATGTTTCTGCCCAACTGGACATTACCAGCAGCAATAAGGGACTACTGATTCCGCGGATGACAACCGCACAACTGAATGCCATCTCCAACCCGGGCAAAGGGCTGCTTGTGCTGGATACCGTATTGAATTTACTGATGGTGAACAACGGATCGGCATCTTTGCCCAGCTGGCAAACGGTTTCGGGAACAAGCGGATGGGGCTTAACAGGTAATGCCGGCATAAACCCAGCTGTCAACTTCATCGGCACCACCGACAATCAACCTCTCCGTTTCCGGGTGAATAATATCAATGCCGGCATGGTAACCCAGGGAAATACGTCGTTTGGACTGAATGCCTTCAACATTTCGGCAAGCGGCCAGTATAATACAGCAACCGGAAGATCCGCATTGCAGAACAATACCAGCGGCAACGAAAACACAGCCATCGGCGATGAAGCATTGCTTGTGAACAGTAGTGGCATTAATAATGTGGCAATCGGATCTTCTGCCTTACGGTCAAATACAACAGCAAGCAACAATACAGCAACGGGAACCAATGCGCTTTTTTACAATACAGGGTCAGGCAATTCTGCCTATGGTACGTCTTCTGCTAACTTCAATACCACCGGGTCCAACAACAGCAGTTTTGGTTTCCAGTCCCTCACCGGTAACAGCACAGGAAGCAACAACTGCGGGTTTGGCTATTCAGCCTCCTACTTTAATTCAACCGGGGTTAACAACAGCAGTTTTGGTTATCAGGCCCTGCACTTCAATTCAACCGGCGGCAGCAATGCAGCCTTCGGTGCATTTTCATCCTACAACAACACGGCCAGCAGCAACAGTTCATTTGGTGATCATGCCTCTTATTCCAATACATCGGGTGCATATAATGCCGCTATCGGGGCCAGTGCCATGTACAGCAACAGCACCGGCAGTGGCAATACGGCGCTTGGTTCCATCTCCCTGCAGACAAACATCTCCGGCGATTACAACACCGCCGTAGGAAGTGGCGCCGATGTGCTTGCCGGCAACTTTACCAATGCCACCGCCGTTGGTGCCAACTCCATGGTGGGCGCCAGTAACAGCCTGGTACTGGGAAGTGTGAATGGTGTTAATGGTGCAACCAGCAGCGTGAATGTAGGCATCGGCACCAGCTCACCTCAATATACCCTTCACGTAAAAGAACGTTTTCCAAACAGCGCCGACGGCATCATGACGGAATACGACAACAGCCGGAAATGGCTTACCCAGGTAGACATCAGCAACAATTATGTTTTTGAAAAATGGAATCCCGGAATCAATGGTTTCAACATTATGGGATACGTGTCCGGGTCCACAGGTCAATACATCCAGGTTTCTGATCGCTCGCTGAAAAAAAACATCAGCAACCTCGACCGGTTCCGGTGCCTCGAAAACCTGATGCGGCTGAACCCCGTCCATTACCAGTTGGCTTTTGAGCCATCCGGTTCCGGATACACCTATGGCTTTATTTCGCAGGAAGTAGAGCCCGTGTTCCCGGACATTGTGGTGAACAACCAGGGCATTAAAATGATCGGCTACAGCAGCTTCATTCCCATTCTTACCAAGGCTGTTCAGGAACAGCAGCAGCTGATACTGGAATTAAGAAAAGAGGTGACTGAACTAAAAAAAATGGTTGCCCCACAGAAATAACTGCCGCCAAAATGGATTCAGCTGCTGGGTTGGCCGCCGCCCGGATCAACCTGGAATATTTTGTACATTTAACAAGGGCGGACGGCTTCTCTTAGGACGCAACCAGTTTACTCTTCATTCTATTTTTCACACCCATGTACAAACATTTACTTTTTATACTATTGTTCCTTGTGCTGCTGACACGGAGCCTTGCACAGGAAAAAGCCTCCGGTTCTGGCGAAGGAAATCTGCCACCGGCTTATCATTTATTAAAAACCGATACCGCCAGGATGCGATTCCTGGTTTATGCCCTGCAGGATTCACTGGATGAAGCCCGGCTCAACAATGTACTCGCCTGGGCAAGAACAGGACTGGCTTTGGCCGAAAAAAATAAGCAAGACAGCATGACAGGCATTTTTTATTTCGACATCGGCAAGGCGTTTACATACCGGTATAATAAATATGACAGCGCTGTTTACTATTACAAAAAGGTGCTGCCCTATTTTCCCGACCCCATGAGAAAGTACCATGTTTTTTCACTGAGAGAGATCATGGACCGGTATGCCGACCTCGGTAATAAGGATTCATCCTTTGCCTATATGAACAGGCTGAAATCACTTATTGACACCATGCCGGAGAACTCACCTAAAAAAATTTCACTGTCTCAGAACATTGCCGTGGTTTACCAGAGTTTTGGGATGTACCGGACGGCCATCCGTTATTTCCAGTCGGCCATCAACGGCAATAAACTCATCAAAAACAACCGGGGGCTTGGGTTGGCCATGGCCAACCTGGGAGAACTGTATAACCAGCTGGAAGAATATGAAAAGGCCATTGCCGCTTCCAAAGAAGCACTGGCATATCTCAGCGGCATCAACATGCCCTACATGCAAACAGCAGCCAATATTGCCGACTATTACATTACACTGAAGCAGTTCGACTCGGCCCTGCACTATTTAAAGATATCGAATGAAGTAGTGGCAGCAACCGGGGATACCGAAACCGGGCTTGCCAACAACAGCATACTGGCAAGGATACAGATGGCCCGGGGTAACCATGCATCCGCTGCAAAACTGCTCGACAGCACCATCGCGGCTTTATCAAAAACAGACAACAGCTGGACCACCTGCCGTGCCCTGCTTGCCTATGCAGATATTGATACCGCCATGCACCGGTTCGACAAAGCCAAAGAACACCTGAAAGAGGCACTGGGTATTGCCCGAAAAAATGAATTCGCTCCCTTTGCCGTACTGGCTCTGCAAAAAATGGCGTCGGTGTATTCCCTTACCGGGGATTACAGGCCCGCTTTTCAATACCAGTTTGATCACATGCGGCTGAAGGATTCACTTTCCAACAGCCGTTCCAGGTCAGACCTCAACGACCTTGAAATCAGCTACCAGACCATCCAGAAAGAACAGGAAATACAATTGTTGAAAAAAGAGAACGACATTAAAACACTGCAGCTGCAGAAAAGCAGGCAATCCATTTTCACTTACTTGATTGTATTCCTCGCCCTGCTTTCCATCGGCGTGATCATTTTTTACCAGCGCAACCGGCGGCATAAGATTGAGACGGATAAAATAAAAGCCGAGCTGCAGACCCAGGTGCTCCGTTCGCAGATGAACCCGCATTTTATTTTTAACTGTCTCAACAGCATCGAAAACTTCATTATGCAAAACGACAAAAGGCAGGCATCCGATTACCTCAATAAATTTTCATTGCTTATCAGGAAGATACTTGACAGCAGCCGCAATGAAGTGGTTCCCATCGGCAAAGACATGGAAGCGCTGAAACTGTATGTGGAACTGGAGCAGCTGCGGTTCAACAATAAATTCGCCTACACTGTTTATGTGGACCCGGTTTTATCCGATGGCGATTACCTGGTTCCTTCCCTGCTGGTGCAGCCCTTTGTGGAGAACGCCATTGTACACGGGATGGCGCACAGCGAAGAAAAAGATCTCAGCATCAGCATCATGGCCACCCTGGATGGAGATAAAATAAAATATACCATCCAGGACAATGGCGTGGGACGGGAAAAGGCCAAAGTATATAACATGCAGAACAAGCCGTATCACAAAAGCGTGGGTTTGAAGATCACGGAAGAACGGATTAACATATTTAACCGGCAAAAAGTAAATGACCGGTCGGTGAATATTACAGACCTTTACGATGAACAAAAAAATCCGGGCGGCACCCGGGTGGAAATCATTTTGAAAGCGGTGTAACGATGCAACCATTAAAAGCGATACTGATTGATGACGAACTGAGCAGCCTGCAGAACCTGCAGCAAAAACTGCGGGAATTTTGCCCGGATGTAGAAGTGATTGCCACCACCCAGAAACCGGAAGAGGCCATCCTGCTGATCCGGCAGCACAGGCCCGATGTGATTTTCCTGGATATTGAAATGCCCCGCATGAACGGTTTCCGGATGCTGGATGAGCTGGGAGAATTTGATTTTGACATCATCTTCACCACCGCCTACAATCATTATGCGGTGGATGCCATCCGCATCAGTGCATTTGATTACCTGATGAAACCCATCGCCATCAAAGACCTCCAGCATGCCGTGGAGCGGCTGGCAAAACACCGCCAGCTGAACACCAAAGACAAGCTGGATGTATTGAAGCAATCGCTGGGCAGTTCCAGGAGCCAGGAAGAAAAAATTGCCATCCCCACCACCGACGGGCTGGAATTCATTCCCATCCATACGATCCTGCACATTGAATCAAGCAGCAACTATTCCAAGCTGTACCTGCAAAACGGGAAATCACTGCTGGTAACAAAACTCCTGAAGGATTTTGAAGACATGCTGCTGCCCTACCGTTTTTACCGCATCCACAATTCGCACCTCATCAACCTGCAGTATATTGAAAAATACATCAAGGGAGAGGGCGGCCAGGTAAGGCTCACCAACGGAACGGTGCTGGATGTTTCCCGAAGGAAAAAAGAGGAATTTTTAAAACTGATCGCCGGCTAGCGCTATCCATATACCAGCTGGTGCGTCTGCTTGATCACCCCCATCACAAAGATGCTCTGCACGTGACCCATATTTTCGATGTTGCTTAGTTTGTTCACGTGAAAGTCATGATAGGCATTCATATCGGCCGTCATCACCTTCAGCATAAAATCAAACTCACCGCTGATGGTATAACACTCCACCACTTCCGGCATCTGTTGGATAGCTTTCACAAACTTGGTGCCCGCCGCCTTATTATGTTCTTTCAATGAAACATAACAGATGGCGATCAGGCTCTTGTTCACCTTGGTATGATCCAGCAGCGTTGCATATTGTTTAATCACCCCGTTTGCTTCCAGCCGCTTGATGCGCTCATGCACCGGCGTAGTGCTCAGGTGAATCTTATCAGCAATTTCTTTCACCGTCATGCGTGCATTCTGCTGCAGCAGCTGCAGGATGGAAAGGTCCTTGGCGTCCAGAGCGATGGTACCCGTAGCCGTTTTTTCTGTTTGAGCCGCTTTTGCCATGGTAAAAAAGGATTTTGTCCTGTTATTAACAGATTAACGTGATATTTCCCCAAATTTATATAAATCCGAAGAATATTATTCTATGGAGTTATTTTTGCATTCTAAACAATAATTCATGTCTACAGTAACAAAAACCTCCATTGATTTCAACCTTAAATACAAGGTTGCCGATATGAGCCTCGCAGATTGGGGCCGTAAAGAAATTAAACTTGCCGAAGCAGAAATGCCGGGCTTAATGGCCATCCGGGAAGAATTCGGTCCGAAACAGCCTTTGAAAGGTGCACGGATTGCCGGGTGCCTGCACATGACCATCCAGACCGCCGTGCTCATCGAGACCCTGAAGGCCTTGGGTGCCGAGGTGCGCTGGGCCTCCTGCAACATCTATAGCACCCAGGATCACGCCGCCGCCGCCATCGCCGCCACGGGCACGCCAGTCTTCGCCATCAAAGGCGAGAGCCTGGCGGACTACTGGGACTACACCCACCGCATCTTCGAGTTCGCCGAAGGTACCCCCAATATGATCCTGGACGACGGCGGCGACGCTACCCTGCTCATCCACCTG
>DMRT01000131.1 GCA_003455235.1 Chitinophagaceae bacterium | reverse complement strand
TTCAGCTGTGAATGTCC
Source organism: Chitinophagaceae bacterium (assembly GCA_003455235.1). Taxonomy (GTDB): domain Bacteria; phylum Bacteroidota; class Bacteroidia; order Chitinophagales; family Chitinophagaceae; genus Ferruginibacter. The sequence goes on along the minus strand of DMRT01000131.1, from coordinate 7,439 downwards.
GCATGCTGCAGGACGCAAACAATCAATCTCCGGTACTGAATAAGAATGAGGAGATCAAATTACAGCATACCGGGTACGGGTGGTTTGAAGTAACGTCGCAGTTGCTGGCCGAAAAAGTCATCCCGGAAACGGGTGCCTCCTTCTGGCAGGGAAACTGGCGCCAGGCCAATCACCAATACCTGCCGGTTCAGTTGCAGAAAAACGGTAACCTATACCATGGATGGATTGAATTATCCTTCGATATGCAGCAGGAAAAACTGATCCTGCACAAAGCAGCCATCAGCACAGAAGCGGGCAAAACAATCCGGGCAGGGGTTTAATTTATTGTTCCACCAGTTGTTCGGGTTTTTCAATCACAATCTCGGGCCTGTCTTTGTAAAGAATAATACGGCCGGTAAAACAAACCTCTTTATTCTTAAGGTCGTCCGGACTTTTTTTGAACTGCTTCCGCACATCGCCCCAGATCACTACCGTGAGTAACTGGTTGGGATATTTACCGCCGATGTTGAGAAAGGTGGGTGAGTTTTTGGATGATTCAAAATAACGGAGGTCCTCTACTTTCCCACATACGGTTACGCTGTCGCCAATGTGCTGTTTCACATCTTCCAGTTTAATACTGGTTTGTGCGTGAATCATGCACGTGACGAAAAGGGCAAGGCAACAGAGGATTGCTTTCTTCATGCTTGAAATTTGAGGCAAAACTACATTTTTCTTTTTAGGGAAAGCCGGAAAGCTGATCGTGGAAAGAAATAAATGCAGCGAAATGAAAGGCGCAGTTGTCAAAAAAGAAATAGTATTTCTGCATCTTTAAACAACCGCCCATGAAATACACCGTATCAATCCTGTTGATGCTGCTGCTGGCAGCCTGCTCAAAACCCACTAACAACAATAAGGTTGATCCTTCAACGGTGAATTACCAGATGAGGGCCACACTTAATGGTCAAAGCTGGACGAGCGCCAATTTTGATAATTCCAACCTGCCTGTTACCTGGTTAAAGGATACATCAAGGCCGGTTACGCTCTGGCGAATTACGGGGCAAAATCTCAACAACGGACAATCAATCCAGTTCAACCTGGTGTACAATGCCATTACCCTTAATGCGGATTATGGTCTTCTTTACCCGGTGTGGCCATCCGACCAGGGGTTTTATATTTCCTTCAATTCGCAGAATAATATCTATGGAGGTATTGTGGCAAATAATATGACGTTTCCCCGTGCGGAGGCCCGTTTGCGCATTACCAAATTTGACGGAGAGAGGATGAGCGGCAGTTTTGATTTTAAACTGGGCCGGTATATTTCACCCGGTGTGTGGGACAGTGTGGTGGTCACCAACGGAGTGTTTACCGACATTACCCGGTAAACTCATTGTTTGATAAACTCCCGGAAAATGGCAATGGGCACCAATCCCGTCCAGCCGCAGAAATCGGGTCTCGACTGGTTTCCTTTAGCAACCGCATCCGGTGCATAATTTTCAAAGAAGCTGCCGGTTTGTTTGTATACTTCGGCAACAGCCCAATAGTACTGCTTTGCCAGTTTTGAAGCGGTCTTTTGCTGATGATAACGCTGCAGTCCACGCAGCACCATGTAATTGGTGGGCGCCCACACCGATCCCAGCCAGTAACTCCCTTCTTTTGAAAACCCGGGCTGATCGGCGGGGTAACTGGGAACAGGAATGGTTCGCCAGAATTCACCGGGATTGGTAAGATGTTTCAGCATCCTGTTTATCCTTACTTCCGGCACCAGTCCGGCCATCAGTGTCCAGAACATTCCGATGTGTTTGCGCCGGATCTGTTTACCATAACCCAGGTCATAATAAAATCCATCGGCATCACTCCAGCATAATTCATTCACTGCTTTTTTTGTTTCTTCATACACCCGCCGGTATTCAGTAACATGTTCCTGTTGATGTATAATGCGGGCAATGCTCACCAGGTTTTCTGCAAACAATGCCATCTGCGATGAAAAATCAACCGAGCGTCCCTGTTTATTCCATGCCGGGCTCAGCCCGTCATAATTGAATATCTCCGGGTACAGGTTGTGCAGTTTTATTCCCTGGCCATCATCCTGCCATCCATCGGGGTACCGCGGAATATTATCCATACCCGAGCCGAATGCATCACTGAAAAAAAGATGATCATCCATGCGGTAATGTGTCAGCAGAAATTGAAAGTGTTTATGTAAGAACGGATAAACCCTTTTTAATCTTTCTGCATCGTTTAGTTGTCCGTACAATTCCAGTTCGGCAAAGGCAAGCAGGGGAGGGTTCACGCTTACGGGATGATCTTTGGGCCACATGGTTTTACCGTCACGGGTGTATTCCCGGCTGATGAAACCATCGTCCTCCATCCGGTTGTAAAAATTATCCAGTGCATTGGCAATGGGCAGTTCAGCGGGATGATACTTTGCATAAGAGGCAATGAAGCAGGTATCCCAGTAAAATATATTGGGAGAAAAGGCCGCATCCACAAATGGTTTTTTGTAAACCGGGTCTCCGGGTCCTCCACGGATCTTGTTTTTGGCAATGCGGAGGGCTGCTGTATACATTTTCTCCTGTAAGTCAGCCGGTACTTCGTAATGATTTCCTGTTATTCTCGCCGGACTGCAGGAATCATTGAGCAATGAATACCCGGCGCCGGCCAGGATGCTGTTGAATAAAAATGAGCGGCGGTTCATGATAAGGATGCAGCTTACTTCACATTTTTACGAAAGAACTCAATCGTTCGCTGCCAGGCCAGTTTGGCCGCAGCTTCGTTGTAGCGGTTGGGCGCTGTATCATTATGAAAAGCGTGGTTCACGCCTTCGTACATGTATAGTTCGTACCGCACATTGTTTTTCTTCAGTGCTTCTTCATAGGCAGAGATACCTGCATTTACCCGTTCATCAAGTCCGGCGTAATGCAGCTGCAGAGCTGCTTTGATGTTGGGAACATCTTCGGCGGCCGGCTGCCGCCCGTAAAAGGCAACGGCGGCTTTCAATCCCGGCAGTTTTACGGCCAGGTTGTTGGCCATGGCGCCGCCCCAGCAAAAACCCACGCAGCCAGCCGTGCCGTTGTAATCTTTGCGGCTGCCGAGGTAATCATATGCGTTGATGAAATTCTGCAGGTTGTTCTCTGCTTTTAATTCCTGGAATTTTTGCCGGGCTTCATCCTCATTGGCCGGGGTAACGCCCAGTGCTGATAGCGCATTGGGTGCAATGGCCAGGAAACCTTCTTTGGCAGCCCGGCGTGCCACGTCTTCAATATGTGCATTCAGTCCCCGGTTCTCGTGGATAACAATGATGGCCGGGTATTTCCTGTCTTCTTTGGGCCGGGCAATGTAGGCGCTCATGGCGCCGGGTACACCGGGATAGCTGATGCGTTCGGTGAACAGGTCATCATCGGGTGTGATCTTCATCCCGGCCGCATTCACTTCTATCATCGGTAATACCGACATGGCTGCAGTTAAACTGCCCGTGAGCAGCACAAGGCGGTTGATGAATTCGCCCCGGGTGAGCGGTGCATGGGTATATTCGTCGTAGAGATCAATGATTTTCTGATCCATGATATTTTTTCTTTGAAGTTATGATTATAATTGCAAATAATTCCCGGCGATGCTTTCCGCATTCAATTCACAAAAATTCAGGTTCTGGTCCTTTGTATCCATGTTTCTGCTGGTATTTGTGCATGGGTACAACCTGCAGATCAGCTACCTGCAGCCATGGACGGTTCCCGGCGAACCGATGACGGCAACGGCATTCACTGAATACTGGCTGGCCAACGGCATTTTCCGCTTCCGCATTCCCATGTTGTTCATCATATCGGGTTACCTGTTTGCACTCAGCGATAATAAGCCCTATAAAGAACGGTCGGCAAAAAGAGTCAAGACATTACTTTATCCATATCTTATCTGGAGTGCGGCCGGACTGCTGCTCACGTTTGTACTTGAATTTTTTCCGTACAGCCGAAGTGTTGTTGCCGGCACCCATATGATGCAGATCGATGAAAGCAGGATATTATTACACCAGTATCATTGGTACGAAGTGCTGGCACGCTGGCTGTTTTTCCCGGCATCGTACCAGCTTTGGTTCATCCGTGTATTACTGATCTACAACCTGGCATACCCGGTGTTGAAATGGCTGGTGATGCACCGCACCGGCCGGTGGATATTCTTTTCTGTTGCCATGCTGTTATGGCTTGCCACGGCTGGTTTTATCATTATAGAAGGAGAGGGCTTGCTTTTCTTTTCCCTCGGTATCTGGATTCAGAAAACGGGATTTAATATTGATACACCCAATAAATGGCTGAAGCCAGGCGGCTGGTTGATTATTTTTATCGTTTGCTCGGTGGCAAAAACCGTCCTCGCTTTTTACCCGCCGTTTGCCCCGGTGGAGCCGGTGTTGCTGATCCTGCATAAAATAGTTGTATTGAGCGGACTCATCTGTGCTTGGTATGGATGTGACTCCGTGGTAAAATGGTGTATGAGCAGGCAATGGTTTGTTTGGCTCTCGGCCTTCTCGTTCATGATCTATGTGCTGCATGCGCCACTGGTGGTATACGCCACATATGCTGTCTTCGGACAGATCAGTCACTGGCCAGGGTACCGCATGATTACGTTTATCGTATTGCCGCTCTGTTTGATCCTGATGTCGGTGATATTTGGCGCTTCCCTCCGCCGCTTGCTGCCAAAGGTTTATCATTTTGTTACCGGGGGAAGAGGCATGGGTTGATGCACTTTATTTTCATTCTGTTTTTTAAGTGTATACTTTTACCCGAAAAATTTCGTTTATTGCGATATCTTTTTAACGGTTGCCTGCTTTTGTTTCATTTTAAAATACAAAAGCATGATCATTGGTGTACTAAAAGAAATCAAGAGCCACGAAAACCGTGTTGCCCTCACTCCTGGCGGGGCAAATGAACTTTCCAAACGCGGACATACAGTAATGGTGGAATCGCAGGCCGGTGAAGGCAGTGGCTTTTCTGATGAAGATTACCTGCTGGCCGGGGCATCCATCAGCAATGCACCCACTATATGGGCAACGGCAGAGATGATCATCAAGGTAAAGGAACCCATTGCCAGTGAATATAAGCTGGCCAGGAAAGACCAGCTCATTTTCACATACTTTCATTTTGCCAGCAGCCAGGAACTCACGATGGCCATGCTCGGCAGCGGCGCTGTGTGCCTGGCTTATGAAACAGTGGAGAGAGCCGATGGATCGCTTCCGTTGCTGGTGCCCATGTCGGAGGTGGCCGGCCGCATGGCCATTCAACAGGGTGCCCGTTACCTCGAAAAGCCTGTAAAGGGAAGAGGAGTGTTGCTGGGAGGCGTGCCCGGCGTGCCTCCGGGTAATGTATTGATACTGGGAGCCGGCGTGGTGGGAGTGCAGGCAGCGAAGATGGCGGCAGGACTTGGAGCACATGTTACCATACTGGATGTAAACCTGCAGCGCCTGCGTTATATCAACGACGTATTGCCACCACATGTGATCACCATGTTTTCGAGTGAATACAATATCCGGCGGTTGTTGCCCGAAACCGACCTGGTCGTTGGATCGGTGCTGATACCGGGTGCTAAAGCACCCAAGCTCATTACCCGTGATATGTTGAAACTGCTGCATCCCGGTGCCGTCATTGTGGATGTGGCCGTTGACCAGGGGGGCTGTATCGAGACCTGTGTACCCACCACACACGAGAATCCCACGTACATCATTGATGGAGTGCTGCACTACTGCGTAGCCAATATGCCGGGAGCGGTTCCATATACATCCACCATTGCGCTTACCAATTCCACGCTTCCTTATGTTCTGCAACTGGCAGATAAAGGCTGGCAGCGTGCCTGCAGCGAAAATGCTGAACTGGCAAAAGGATTGAATATTGTTGCCGGACATGTGGTGTATAAAGGCGTGGCAGAAGCCTTTGGATTGGAGTATGTGGCTGCATAGGGAGAGGGATTAATGGTTAGTGGTCGGGGCTCTGCTGGTGTTTATCTGCCATTAACTATGAACCATAAACTACAAACAATAACCTTCAACCCACTCAATTCATCTGCCTTACCGTTCCCTGTATGCAGATCTTTATGTCGGCGGTATCACCGATGGTGCCGCTGAAATCGGGGTTACGGGTGATGGCCGAGAAAGTTGCATCGGAAATGGAGGCTTTTATAAAAAGGTATCCGTAGGAGGTTCGTTTTACATGTGGGATGAAGAATACATTTCCGGGGGAACGTTTTACATTTCGGGTGAGCAGCCGGTTGCCAAATAGCCGGTCGAATGCCGATCTCCCTTTTCCATCGAACTCGGAATAACTATCGCTCAGCAGAACGGCATCAAGGCTGTCGAAATAATTACCGGGGGTGCAGGTAAGTTCTATCCTCAATATAACAGGTTTGCTGTTTCGGGAACAGGAAAGCAGGAAGAAACTGAGGATGAGTGCTGGTAATATCCGCATTGTTTAAAGATAGGCAATGCTTTTTGAAACCTCTTTTCAACCAGCCAGCAGCATGGTATAATAGAGAATACCCCGCCGGTTTTTGGCAATACCGATGCCTACGTATTTGTATTTCCCCAGCATATTGCGCCGGTGGCCCGTGGAGTTTTTCCATAGCTGCATCAGTTCGGAAGCTGATGTTGGTCCGTAAGCCACATTTTCGGCCACGCTTATCACGTCATCCAGTTGCTTCCTTGCCTGGGCCGACCGTTTTGAAAAGCCGCTGTGTCCGAAACCAACCCTGGAGCCAGCCATGTTTTCGCTGTGCTTTTGTGCAATGGCACTCAGTTCATCACTCAGTTCCAGTTCGGGAAGATTATTCTGATGGCGGAATCCGTTGGTTTCAGCGAGCAGGTCTTCGGCAAGTCCGGTAATGGGTTTTGTATGGAACCCGGTAAGTCCGGTGAAAAGAAAACTAACCAGGGCGAGAAGAAGGAAGGGGTTGCGTGTTTTGGCAAAAAGCATGGTGATTCGGGTAGAAATATTTTGATTCATTCGTTGCAAAATAGGCATTCCGTATTGGATGAAAAGGTTAAAAAAAGTGATAGGCCGGTTGATAATAAGTCTTTATTCCCATAAGAACTGGGTAAGCAGCAGGGCCACGGCAGCCCATTAGTAGCTAAGGAATGAGCAGCGGAAAATCCGCCATTTTAAGCTACTTTTGCCACTCCTAAAAACGAGGAGACAGTACATGAAGAACATCCGCAATTTCTGCATCATTGCCCATATCGACCACGGAAAGAGTACCCTTGCCGACCGGCTCCTGGAATTCACCCACACCATCGGCGAACGGGATATGCAGGCCCAGGTGCTGGATGATATGGACCTGGAAAGGGAAAAAGGCATCACCATTAAGAGCCACGCCATACAAATCAATTACCAACACAATGGGGAACAATACGTACTCAACCTCATCGATACCCCGGGCCATGTGGATTTCAGTTATGAAGTGAGCCGGGCCCTGGCTGCCTGCGAAGG
>DMRT01000229.1 GCA_003455235.1 Chitinophagaceae bacterium | reverse complement strand
ATTCCGGCTTTGGTGCAAGCGGATCCAATTTAACCGGTATCGAAAATGTGGGTGTAGGTACTGCCACACTAACGTTCAACAGTACAGGTATGAGCAATACCGGTGTGGGCCTGGGCGCTTTGTACGGCAACCAAACCGGGAACGGAAGCGTGGCGGTTGGTACAAGAGCACTGGCTAACGGCGGCACGTATAATTATAATATAGCCATTGGCGACAGTGCCATGTATGGAAACAATGCCAGTAACAATATGGCCATCGGAACATTTTCGATGCGTTTCAACAATACCGGAACCCCCAATACCGCCATTGGTAATTATGCCCTGCAAAATACCAGTACCGGCAATTTCAACACTGCCCTTGGTTACCAGGCCCTGGTAAATTCAAATGCCAATGGCAATACAGCCGTTGGGCATACAGCCGGCAATACAATTACTACCGGTACCTTCAATACCCTGCTTGGATATAATTCAGATGTATCTGCGGCCACGCTCACCAACGCAGCTGCCATAGGATCTTATGCAATAGTGGCACAAAGCAACAGCCTGGTATTGGGAAGTATCAGCGGTGTTAATGGCGCCACTACCAGCGCCAGTGTGGGCATCGGCACCACCGCTCCCTCTAACTCCAAGCTGCATGTGCTCGATGACATCGCACCATCCAGGAATGCTGTTTATATAAGCGGAAATAATGCAACCACGGTAGGTAGCAATGGCGCTACGTTATATGTAGAAAACCTGGTTACCGCCGGTGGCAGCAGTGCCGCCATACTTGCCGAAAATGAAAACACCACGGCAGGGCTGGGCTATGGTGGCTACTTCAGGGGCCAGTGGGCATTAGCAGGTGAAGTTACCGCCAGAGCCACACCTAATGGCAATGGTACAAAAGGCTTATACATACGCAACAACACAACCAATACGGGTGTACATTATGGTGCAGATATATCCAATAATGCTGTAAACGCTTCTACCAATTACGGTTCTTATGCACTCAGTTCGGGGGCATCTGGTAATAACTATGGTTCATTGGGTTCTTCCACGGGTACAGCATCGGGCAATTATGGTGTATATGGCACTGCAACTGGCGGCACTTCATTTAATGTAGGCACTTATGGTAATGCAAGTGGTGCATCTTCTACTAATTACGGGATCTTTGGATCGGCTTCTGGTGCTACCAATAATTATGCTGTGTATTGCTCCGGCAGCGGTGGCTACACAGGCACATGGACTTTGATCAGCGACCAGAAATTCAAAAAAGATCTTACTCCTTTAAACAACATGCTTTCACTCGTTAATAAAGTGAACGTGTATAGCTACAATACAAAGAACGAGGAGTTCCCTTATATGAATTTCAGTAAGCAGCAGCAGTTTGGTTATGTGGCCCAGGACCTGGAAAAATATTTTCCGAACCTGGTTGAACAGGGTGTACATCCGGGTGCCAGGCCGAACGATGCACCGGTTACTTTTAAATCAGTGAATTACATCGGCATGATACCGGTGCTTACCAAGGCCATACAGGAACAGCAGCAGCAGATCGATGAATTAAAGAAACAGAACGAGTTGCTGAATAAGCGTCTTGAGAAATTAGAAAATAAGTAATACCTTTCTGTTATCCCCAAAACAGGGGATACCGGAAACCGGGTATTTACTCTACATTACAAGTTTATTAAACATTATAAAACAGTTTTCTATGCTGTTAAAAAAGATCGGGCTGAGCGCTATTTTATTAATCGCCTTACAGGCCCGGGGTCAGCAATTGGTTCGTGCCACCGATGTGCAAATGGTTAGCGAAGCCGGTACCCGGGTAGTGATATCCGGGGGAGGCATTACCTTTAAAGGAACCGCTAACAGGCTGAACAATGGAGAAACCCATATGTATAAAACCTCTGTTGTTTCTCCCGAGGGATGGCTCGACTCCACCGCCACCGGTGTACTGAGCGCCAGCAGCACGGGCAATGTGTTCTTCCGTGGAAACCAGCGCCAGAGTTTTTTCGGTAAAACAAGATTCTACGACCTTACCATCCGCAATACCGCCGGTGATACCTTATTATCTTCCTGCGAAGTAAGAAATATCCTGAACCTGGATACCGGTTATATTTTCACCCGCAGCGGATATGCCAACGACAGCCTGTGGGTATCCAACGCCGCCATCAATGCCATTGCCTCCACCAGCAGCTTTAGTAAAAGCTGGGTGAACGGAAGGCTGAGCCGCTCGGCAAACGTAATCGGAAGTCTGCCCACTTTTTATTTATTCCCGGTTGGTAAAACAGATAGTTTATATGCCCCGGTGCGTATGGAAAAACAAAACGCTAACCTGACTGTATGGACGGCAGAATATTTCATGGGACTGCCTTTTGACCCGTACAATGTATTCTCCCCTCCTATTGATCACATCAGCCGTAAGGAATACTGGGAAATTACCGGCAATGCAGCCCTGGCGGTTGATAACAATGCAAGGCCAAGTCTTTCGTGGAGAGGATACAGCCAGGTGAGCAGTTTGGCAGCGGTACGGGACAGCCTCATCGTGGCACAGTACATCGACCGGCCGCCATTTATGTGGGATGTGCCCGGTGGATGGGTAACCGGTATGACAAACGGTACCGACAGCCTTTCGGGTTGGGTGCGTTCCAACACGAACAATAATTTCAGTTTTTTAGAACGGAGATTCACTCTCGGTACCAACAGCAAGTACAACGGTTTGCCGGTTAAACTGATCTATTTTACCGCCATTGCCGATGGCAACCGGGTACGGCTGAACTGGGAGGTGGCCAACGAACAGGATACCCGTTTGTATGAACTGGAAAAATCACTGAACGGAAGAGACTTTGTGCATCTTTCCAACATCAGTTCAAGACAACTGCTGCAGTCATCTTACGTAGATTATGATCCATCGCCGGTACAGGGCTGGAATTATTACCGCCTGAAAGTAATTGATAAAACCAACGCTTACTTCTACTCACCCATACGCCAGGTGAAATTTGAAAAAGGCAATGAAGAGCTGCGGATGTTCCCCAACCCGGCTACCACCGTGCTGAATATTCTGCTGCCTTCTTCTTATACCGGCAAGGTTACCCTGCAGGTGTACGGAATGGATGGAAGACTCATCTCATCGATGCGGCCCACATCGAGCCTGGTTACCATGAATGTAAGTGCCATGGCTTCGGGTTCTTACGTGCTGCAGGTACTGAGGGATAACGGCAATAAAGAAACCTACCAGTTTGTAAAACAATAATTTTAAAACAAGAAAGCATTTAAAATGAAACGATCAATTTCCTTTATACTGATGACCGGATTACTGATGACGGCTGCAGGTACCGCTGCGGCACAAAATGCAGTAACCGACGGCAACCCGGTGAAAGCCTCCCTTAAAAAAGAACAGGAAGTAAGTACTGCACCGCCTGCACCAAAACTGCAGACAGCCAATGAACAGCAGGCTGCAAAATCCATCGTTCCGGGCGGCGAATTGAAACAGCCAAAAGATACACGGATGCCTGATAATGACAAAGTCACTGCATCGCCCAGCACCCTGAAGCCGGCAGCACCGGTGGCTGCACAGCAACCAGCTGCAGTACCTGCAAAAGAACAAAAGAAAAAAATGCCTGCTAAAGAACAGCTGCAGCAATAAGGGCTGCGGGTCTTTCGCCGGTTAAATGCATAAAGAACTTCCCCTACAGGAAGTTCTTTTTTTCTTTACTCATTCATCATAACTGGATACCATACCCGGAACCGGGAATAAAAAACATACATCCGGCCGGATTGTGCAAACGTTGATAACTAATCGCATTACACGTATTTTCTGTAGAAAAAAATCTGTATCATTACACGGTTATTACCCTAATCACTTCCCTGAGCCTGCAAGAGAAAATCCAATTTCTGCTGGAAGCCATTTGATCTAACTACATAACCAACTTTCTTTACCATGACTAAATTTTTCCGTTTAGCGTTTGCATCATGCATCGCATTGGCTGTGCATTTTACGGCTGCTTCCCAATCATTAAGCGTAAACACAACAGGCAACCCTGCTCATGCCAGTTCTATACTGGATGTAGAGAGTACGCTTAAAGGAATGCTGGTTCCCCGGATGGATAAAACCCAGAAGAACGCCATAGCATCTCCTGCCAATGGATTGCTGGTGTATCAAACCGGGCCTGACAGTATCGGGTTCCATTATTATGATCTCCCCAACACCCGGTGGGTATTCATCAATGCCAGCGGTTATTCGGTAGACACCACCGCCTGGAAAATCACCGGCAACAGTAATATAACAGCCGCTAACTTTTTGGGCACATTAAACGACAGTGCCTTAACCTTCCGGGTAAAAAATCAGAAGTCGGGCAGCATCGACAGCATTAATTTAAACACCAGCTTCGGATACGGAACCCTGCGCAACCTGAGTTATGCAGGTGGCCTGGCCGGTAAAACGAACAGCGCTTTTGGTTACCGGGCAATGGACAGCACCACTACCGGTTATTATAACAATGCCTTTGGTTATAACGCCATGCTGGGCAATACATCCGGCTGGGACAATTCGGCGTTTGGTAATGAAGCCATGAAGACCAATAAAACAGGTGCACAGAATACCGCTTTTGGTGCAGGTACTTTGTTCAGGAATACAACGGCATGGTACAACACCGCCGTGGGTGAAGTGGCGCTGTTTGAAAACAAAACTACGGATGGTAATACCGCGGTGGGCGGCTATGCATTGGCCAATCATGTTACCAATCCTTACAACACGGCCATTGGTCTCGAAGCACTTCGCTACGATACGTCGGGCTGGTTGAATACAGCTGTGGGCTGGCGCAGCATGTGGCAGCGGAAAAAAGGATTCGAGAATACAGCCGTAGGTGTAGGAAGCCTCGAAAACGATACCAGCGGAAACTATAATACTGCCGTTGGGCGCTTTGCCGGCTTTGGTCCCCGCAGCGGGAGCTATAATACCTGGATGGGCTTTTCAAGTGGTCATGCGGCAGATACTGCGGATTTAACCGTAAGCATCGGTACCTATTCAGGATACTATAATAAAATGGATTACAACACAGCCGTTGGTGCTTACAGTTTAACATATAACAGTCAGACTGCAGTCAATAATACACAGGGATCCGAGAACAGCGGATTGGGATATGGTTCTGGTTATGGGATCAATTTGGGTTCAAAAAATACCGCGGTGGGTTTTCAATCCATGAATGGAGGTGGTTATGCTATCAATGGAAACCGGAATGTTGCCGTAGGCGACAGTACCCTTTTCTTATTTGCCAATGGAAATGATAATGTGGCCATGGGATACCGGGCATTGTCGAATGCTGTAAACAGCTCACAAAATGTGGCCCTTGGATCGAGGGCACTGATCAATTTTGCCGGTGGTTATCCCAATACCGCCATTGGTTATTCCAGTATGGATAGTACCACCACGGGTACTGCAAACACCGCCGTGGGCAGTTATTCCCTCTCTGCCAATAAAACCGGTATCAACAATGTGGCACTGGGTAATGCGGCCATGTATCAAAGTACTTTGGGCAATAACAATACCGCCGTGGGGAATGATGCCGGAAGATTAATCAGGGCCAATCAAAATACAGCAATTGGTTCTGCGGCCTTACGAAATGACTCCACCGGTACAGATAATGTGGCTGTAGGATACTTAGCGTCATACTCAAGTGATACGGCATCCCGTAACACGGCGCTTGGTAAAGAAGCCCTGTTCTACAGTAAAACAGACGATATGGTTGCTGTAGGATACAGAGCCGGAATGTATTCGGGTTTTGCGGGTCCATCCTATTTTTCAAAAGAACATACATCCGTTGGTACAGAGGCCGGGTTCAGCAATTTTGCCGGCTATAAAATCACGGCAATCGGCTACAGGGCTTATCATAATTTCAACGGCGTTACTTTATTCGCAAATACCCTTGGCAGAAATACGGCCATAGGCGACAGTACAATGGCGCTTACCTATGGTTCATCCAATGTTGCCGTTGGCGCAGAAGCACTGAGTGTAGGCATAGCCGCTTCCCGCAATGCAGCGCTCGGCGACAGCAGCATGGGTGCTGCTGTGAATGTTTCTGAGAATACCGCTTTGGGTTACAAATCGCTCAAAAAAGTTGCTTATGGTGCAAACAGCAATACCGGAAATACAGCCACCGGTGCCTGTAGTGGTGAAGAATTAACAACAGGCTACTATAATACCATCAACGGGTATTATGCACTGGAAAATGCCACCACGGCTGCCGGTAATACCGTCATGGGTACGTCTTCTTTCCGAAGCAATGTTACCGGTTTTGATAACGTAGGTGTGGGCATCAATACAGGCTTTCATGTTACCAGCGGTGCTAACACGTATGTAGGAAGTTATGCCGGTGAAGGAGCTGCCGGGTTCAGCAACGGTGGTTCAAATACCGGGGTGGGTTATTTTACATTAAATGATATACGCTCTGCTAATTATAATACAGCGCTTGGCCGCCAGGCACTTGGAGCCGATACCAGCGGAAGCTACAATGTAGCGGTTGGTATGTATGCACTCCGCGACAACCTGGCGAGTGATTTTAATACAGCGGTAGGATATAATTCCCTGTTGTTGCACAAGGGGGTTGGGTATGTATATAATACCGGCCTGGGTTCCTTTGCACTGGAGCAGGACAGCACGGGTTACCAGAATACCGGGGTGGGCACATCGGCATTCCGCATGAACAAAACAGGTTTCTTAAATACCGGCGTAGGTATCAATGCAGGCTATAATCAAAAAGAATCAGGCAATACATTTATTGGCGCCTATTCGGGTGTGGGTGAACGGGCGCCCGGAAGCAATTTTGCCGCAGATACCGGCAATTACAATTCAGGTATGGGTGCGTATTCCCTTTGGCGAATTGCCCAGGGAAGCAATAACGTTGCCATCGGGTACAGCGCCATGTACAGTGATTCGAGCGGTAACCTGAATACGGCTGTTGGTAACGGAGCATTATTTTCCAATACAGGCTCACATACCAATAATGCATTTGGCTGGAATG
>DMRT01000335.1 GCA_003455235.1 Chitinophagaceae bacterium | reverse complement strand
TCAATGCAATACCAATGGTCATCAGCAGGTGTTTGGTACGCACCCGGCCGATGAAAAGCAGCATCATGCTCGTGCAGCCAATGAGCAGGGCGGTTGACAGGTTAGCCGGTGCAATCAGCATACAGATGATGGCCACGGGTATAATCACCGGCAGGAATCCCTTTTTGAAATCCTTGATTACATTCTGTTTGCGGCTCAGTTGGCGGCTCAGGTACATGAACAGGGCGAGCTTGGCCATATCCGAAGTCTGGAAGGTCATGTTGATCACCGGTAGTTTGATCCAGCGGCTTCCTGCGTTCAGCTCCACGCCAAACATCAGTGTATAAAGCAGCAACGGAATGGAAACCAGGAATAAGATCAATGCAATGCGGGAGTACAAGGTATAATTCACCCGGTGTGCAAAGTAGATAATCAGTAAACCCAGTACAATGAAGGCAAATTGTTTAAACAGGTAACTCTCTGTACTCTTGCTCAACCGGAAGGCCAAAGAGCCGGTGCTGCTGTACACCACCAGCAGGCTAGCCAGGGTGAGAATGACGACGATGCCCCATATCACACGGTCGCCCCGGGTTTTGCTCACCAGGTTACCACCCATGTTGCTGATATTGGGTGTAAAAAAGGATCGTATGTTTACCTGTTCTGCCATATTGTTAAGAGATCTCAGGAGAGAAAGGGTTTTTCTTTCTTGCTTCTTTTCTGTTTTATGCTTTTGTTATAATTCCTTTACTGCTTTTTTAAACTGGTTACCCCTGTCTTCATAATTTTTAAACAGGTCGAAACTGGCGCATGCCGGGCTCAGCAGCACCACGTCGCCTTTGTTGGCAAAATGAAAGGAGGTGTTCACCGCATCCTGGGCGGTGGCCGTATCCACGATCAGCGGAATGGTATCCGCAAATGCTTCGTGGATTTTTCGGTTATCGGTTCCCATGCACACAATCGCCCTTACTTTTTCCTTCACCAGTTCTTTCAGCAGTGAATAATCATTACCCTTGTCTACCCCGCCCAGTATCAGTATCACCGGTTTTTCCATGCTTTCGAGTGCATACCAGGTGCTGTTTACGTTGGTGGCCTTGCTGTCGTTGATGAATTCCACATTTTTGATGGTGGCAACGGTTTCCATGCGGTGTTCCAGTGTTTCGAAAGTCTGCAGGGCTTCCCTGATCTTTTCCTTTCGTATATCTACAGCGGTGGCAGCCAGGCTGGCGGCCATGCTGTTGTAGTGATTGTGTTTACCTTTCAGGGCAAAGTCTTCTATGCTCATCTGCATCTCTTCGTTTTTCCATTTCAGGTGCATTTTTGCGTTGAGCAGGTAAGCACCCTGTGGCAGTTGTTTACTCATGGTAAATGGGGCTGGTGTTGATTTAATGGAATAGTTACTGATTGTTTTCACAGTCACTTCATCGTCCATATTATAAATAAATACGTCTTCGGTTTGCTGGTTCAATGCGATCCGGTACTTGCTGCTTATATAATTCTCAATTTTATATTCATAGCGGTCCAGGTGGTCTTCGGTAATATTGGTGAGTACTGCCACGTCCGGCCGGAAGGTTTTTATATCATCCAGCTGGAAGGAACTGATCTCTGCCACGTACAGCGGTTTCGGATCTTCGGCCACCTGCCTGGCAAATGAATAGCCTACATTGCCTACCAGGGCACAATCGGCGCCGCCGGTTTTACAGATGTGGTAGGTAAGCGAAGTGGTGGTGGTTTTACCGTTGCTGCCGGTGATGGCGATGATTTTACTATTGCCTTTGTAGCGGTAAGCAAACTCAATCTCGCTGATGATGCCGATGCCTTTGGCCCGGATCTGTTTGACGAGCTCATTTTTTTCGGGGATACCCGGGCTCTTCATCACTTCATCGGCATTCAGTATTTTTTCAGTACTGTGCTGCCTTTCTTCAAAATCAATCTGTGCGGATTTCAGTTCCATTTTGTAATTGTCGCGGATTTCGCCGCCGTCGCTCACAAACACGTCGTACCCCTGCTGCCTGGCCAGCAATGCTGTGCCAATACCGCTTTCGCCTGCGCCGAGTATGACTAGTCTTTTTTTCATTTCCTGTTTCCGTCGTTTACTGACGGATTAATTGGTTCTTCATTGGATTAGAACTTAACGGGTTGTTGCCGGTCGGGTACTTCGGTTTTCATTTTCTGGTACTTGTACTTGAAAAACTTGTGATTGGTCTTTACAGATCTATGTTGGTTTTTCAATAAACTCTTTATCTCAGTTTCAGGGTTACAATTGCCATTACCACGCTTAGTATGGTTACGATCCAGAACCGAACGGCAATCTTGCTCTCGTGATAGCCCAGTTTCTGGTAATGATGGTGCAGCGGGCTCATCAGGAACACACGCCGTCCTTCGCCATACTTTCGTTTGGTGTATTTAAAATACCCCACCTGTATCACCACGCTCAGGTTCTCCACCAGGAACACAAAACAGAAGAAGGGTATCAGTAATTCTTTGCGTACGATAATGGCCAGGGCTGCAATGATGCCGCCCAGGGCCAGGCTTCCGGTATCGCCCATGAATACCTGTGCCGGGTATGCATTGTACCAGAGGAACCCGATGCATGCTCCCACGAAAGCGGCGATGAAAATGGACAGTTCGCCGATGTTGGGGATGTACATGATGTTGAGGTATTCCGCAAATTTGATGTTACCGCTCAGGTAGGCAAATATGCCCAGGCCGATGCCGATGACGGCGCTCACGCCGGTGGCCAGTCCATCGAGCCCGTCGGTGATATTGGCGCCGTTACTTACTGCCGTCACAATAAATATCACGATGATGATATAAAGTATGTACGTGAAATCACGCCATGATGCAGGAAGCAGCTTGGCATAATTGAATTCATGGTTTTTTACAAACGGAATGGTGGTGATGGGGGTTTTTACCGATGCATAGATGTGTTGCTTTCCATCAATCATCACGGTATCGAAGCGGGTGGCTTTTTCCTTTGGCCCCAGTACCATATTGGTCTGCACTTCCCTTTTTACCACCACGCTGGGTGTAAAGTATAGGGTGGCCCCTACAATAAGGCCCAGCATCACCTGACCGAATATTTTGAATCTGCCTGCGAGTCCGTCACTGTCGCTTTTTTTATATGGTATCCCTTTTTTCTGTGCAATGCGTTTGGCCCGGATCTTCAGGTAATCATCGATAAAGCCAATGGCACCCAGCCATACGGTACACACCAGCATCAGCCGGATGTATACTTTGCCGAGGTGGGCAAACAACAGTGTTGGAATAATGATGGCCAGGATGATGATGATGCCGCCCATGGTGGGTGTTCCCTTCTTCTGCTGCTCGCCGGCCAGGCCAAGATCACGTACACTTTCTCCCAATTGTTTTGCCTGCAGGTAGCGGATCAGCCGTTTGCCATAAATGGTTGTGATCACCAGGCTCAATACCATGGCCAGCATCACACGGATACTCAGGAAGCGGTAGAGTTCGCTTCCCGGGAACCGGAATCCCTCTGCCTTGAGCCAATCAAATAAGTGATACAACATATGGTTAATGATTCATTGTTAATTGTTCACCCGGTCACTTCATTTTTCCAGCATTTCGAACATTTCATTCAGTACCTGCTTGTCGTCAAATTCATGCTTCACGCCTTTTATATCCTGGTACTTCTCGTGTCCTTTTCCTGCCACCAGGATGATGTCATCTTTTCCTGCCAGGTTCACCGCCGTTTTAATAGCTTCCTTCCTGTCGGCAATGGAGATGGCTTTTTTTTTTGTAACCACCGTCAGCCCGGCTTCCATGTCTTTCAGTATCGCCAGCGGGTCTTCGCTTCTTGGATTATCGGACGTAAAGATTACCTTATCGCTGTACTCGCAGGCCACTTCCGCCATCACCGGGCGCTTGGTTTTATCCCGGTCGCCGCCGCAACCCACTACGGTGATGATTTTTTCGTTACCGCGGCGTAATTTTTTTATAGTTGCCAGTACATTTAATAATGCATCAGGTGTATGGGCATAATCCACGATACCTGTGATCTTATCCTTTTTGCTGATGCGGTAATCGAATCTTCCTTCGGCTCCTTCGAGGCTGCTTAATGCCTGTAGTACTTTGTCTTTATCCTCGTCCAGGCAAATGGCAGCGCCGTATACCGCCAGCAGGTTGTATGCATTGAATTCACCAATGAGCCGGAAATACACTTCTTTATCATTGATGGTCATATGCAGACCTTCGAGACCGTTGTCGAGAATCTTTCCTTTATACTCGGCCATGGTTTTCAGGCTGTAGAAATATTTCCGGGCATGGGTATTCTGCAACATCACGGCTCCCCGCTTATCGTCTGCATTGCTGATGGCAAAGGCAGAAGAAGGAAGTTTATCAAACCAGGATTTTTTCACCCGGATGTATTCATCGAAGGTTTTGTGATAATCGAGGTGATCGTGTGTGATGTTGGTGAACAGGGCGCCGGTGAACTGTAAACCCGTGATGCGGTGCTGGTGAATGGCATGGCTGCTGCACTCCATAAACACATAGACACAGCCTTCATCCAGCATCTGCTTCAGCAGTGCGTTGATGCTGACCGCATCGGGTGTTGTATGCGTGGCTGCAAACACTTTATCGCCCACCTGGTTCTGCACCGTGCTGATCAGCCCGCATTTATATCCCAATGCCGTAAAGAGTTTCCAGAGCAAGGTGGCGATGGTTGTCTTCCCATTGGTTCCGGTTACACCAACCAGTTTCATCTTCAGGGATGGCTCGCCAAAAAAATTATGGCTCATGTACCCGGCGGCTTCCGCTGCGTTTTCCACCTGTATATAAGTAACCGCTTCATCCGGTTTTTCGGGAAGCGATTCACATACGACAGCAACAGCACCCTTCTCCACAGCATCCTGTATGTAAACCTGTCCATCGGTTTTTGTTCCAGGCAGGGCAATGAAGCAGCAGCCTGCTGCCGCTGCCCTGGAATCAATTACCAGGTTGTTTACATCAACTTGGGTATTGCCCTTTGTGGAGCGGATGGAAACTTTATATAGTATGTCCTGTAATATCAATTCAGTACTAATGAAATGGTTTGTTTGTTATTGGCTCCTGCTGTCAATGACTGGTTAATCACCTTTCCCCTTCCGGTAGTGCTTACCCGGTATCCCTTGTTTTCCAGCAGGTATACGGCATCTTTCAGTCCCATTCCTGTTACGTCGGGGATGGCAGCACTCGGTGCATCGGGTTTCGTATTCAGTACCCCGGCTTTGTTGCGTACCTGTGCATACCTCCAGTACCCTGTATTGGCCGAATCGATAAAGGGCATATTCATGTAATTGAAAATGGATGCGAATTCATTACCGGCGCCGGCATAACTGTACAGTGTGCTGTCGGCGGGAATGCCGGTTACTATGTACTTTTTATTGCTGAGATAACTTCCGTAAATGCGGTCGCTGATCTCTTTGAATACAGCGCCTGACACATCAGCACCATACACCATCCTGGATTCCCGGCTGTTTTGTATCACCACTGCGATCGTGTATTTTGGTTGTTCTGCCGGGAAATACCCGATGAAAGAGGCCTGGTAAATTTTGTTGCCTTTGTTATAGCCTTTATTATTCAATGCGGTTACCGCTGTTCCGGTTTTCCCGGCGATGAGATAACTGCTGTCTTTGATTTTCCTGGCTGTGCCATGTTCACCCTGTACTACTTCCAGCAGGCATTCTTTCACCTGTTTCAGTGTTTCATCACTGCATATTTTTTCAACCAGTACCTGGGGTTTAATGGATTTTACTTCCACCCCGTATTCTCTTACGGAACTCACGAGGTAGGGTTTCATCATCTTTCCATTATTGGCAACGGCATTGTACAGCATCAGCATGTGCAGCGGGGTAACCAGCTCTTCGTATCCATGTGCCATAAAGGGGATAGTGGTTTTGCTCCAGGTGCGACTTTTTTCATTTTTGATAAGAGGCCGGCCGGATGTGGCGGTGATATCCACCCCGGTCATCTGGTCTAACCGGAAATGATGCAGGTGGGCCAGGAATTTTGAAGGCGTTTCCTGGTAATACTGGAAGGCCAGTTTTGCGAATGCCACGTTGCTGCTTTTGGCAAATGCGTCTTTAACGGTAACCGCGTAATCGCCTTTGTGCGAATCCCTGATGGGTAGTCCATAGAATTTTTTTTCGCCTCCTTCACAGTCAACCACTGTATTGATATCAATGTATTTATCTTCCAGCAGGCTCATGAGCGTTGCCAGTTTAAATACTGAACCTGGTTCGGTAGCCTTGCCGATTCCGTAGTTAAGGTCTTCGGTATATACACTGTCCCGCTGCTTTCCCAGGTTGGCGATTGCCTTTATCTTACCGGTGGAGGTTTCCATTACAATAGCGGTACCATGCAGCGAGTTGTTGTTGCGAAGCATTTTCATGAGGGCCGTTTCGGTAACATCCTGTATGTAGGTATCCAGGGTGGAGATGATATCGCTGCCGTTTTCGGGTTCCACTTCTGCACCATCCACCGGCATATAGGCGCCGGCCATGTACCGTACCAGTTGCTGGCCGGCTTTTCCCTTCAGCAGGCTGTCGTAACTCTGCTCCAGCCCTACATTAGAGGCATTGTTTCTTGACAGTCCAATGGTGCGGTTGGCGAGCAGCACATATGGGTTAATGCGTTTGTCTTTTGATTCGACGATAAAGCCACTTTTATTTTTACCCAGTTTTACCAAAGGAAATTCCCTGAATTCTTTGTATGCTGAAAAAGATATTTTTTTCTTAAGACTATGATACCGCTCTTTATTTTTATACCCCAGCTGCAGTTCTTTCTTATATTCCGCAGCCGTTTTGTCTTTGAACAGGTTGGCCAGGCATTCGCTCAGTGAGTCAACATTTTCTTTAAACCGAATGCCATTCTTATCCCGTAGTCCTTCTGCGCCAAAATCGATGTACACATCAAATACCGGCACCGATGTACTGAGCATGTTCCCGTCTTCACTGTAAATGGTACCCCGCTCTGCATCGGTGGATATATACTTCATATGCAGGCTGTCTCCCATTTGGGTCCAGTACCTGCCTTGTGCCTGCTGGATATACAGTGTTCTTCCCACTACTACTATTGCCAGTAGTACCATTCCTAAAAAACAGAGGTAAACTCTCCAGAGTATGTCCTTTTTTATATCCAAAATGATCCTGCACCCGTAAGTGCTTTATGTGTTTGTTCGTTTAATAAATCCATGCCTGCCCTGTCATTTCTTTTCCAGCAGGTACGGGGGGGATGTCAGTTCCTTTAATCCCAGTGGTTCCACCGCCTTGATCAGTTCACTGGCCTTGCTCCTGAAAATCACTTCACTCTTGATGGTTTTATACTCATATTCCAGTTCTTTGATGTGCTTTTCAGTTACACTTATCTTCCGGGTCAGCTTGTCGGCATAGTGTCCGTTATATATATATAGTACTGCCAGCAGGGCCAGGAACAGGAAAAAAGGGATATTCTTCACCACCCAGCGATGACTCAGGAATTTCTTCCACTCCAGCCTGGAAGCTGCGGCTGCCATTTCTTTTACTTCCTCTTTATCGTTTATGATCTCGGGCACTCTTCTGATTTTTTATTATTTATTTTTTCTCCGCCACCCTGAGTTTGGCACTCCGGGAGCGGCTGTTCTGTTTTAGTTCTTCTGCTGATGCGGAAACGGGTTTTTTGGTTACAATTCTCAGAGGGCTTTCTGTGCGGCGGCCATACAGATCGTCGGACAGGGGTTCATCAAAAGTTCCATGCCTGAAAAAATTCTTCACGATCCGGTCTTCCAGTGAATGAAAGGTGATGACGGCGATACGGCCTCCGCTTTTCAATACGGCAACCGATTGTTCAAGCATTTCTTTTAAGGCACCGAATTCATCATTCACCTCTATCCGGAGGGCCTGGAATACCTGGGCAAAGTATTTCTGGGGATTTCCTTTTACCACACTGCTCACCGCCATCTTGAATTCATTGATGGTGCGGATGGGAGCAAGCAGCCGTTGTGTCACAATCGTTCTGGCCAGTGTTTTCGCATTCGTTACTTCG
>DMRT01000121.1 GCA_003455235.1 Chitinophagaceae bacterium | reverse complement strand
GTGCAATGGATAGCCTGCGTCGGTCATTCCCATTTCTTTTACCAACACCTGCAGCGATGCTTTGTCTAAGCTTTTATACCACTCAACGGCTTCAAAGTAAGTGGCACTTTCCATGCCATTGCTTTTTTCAAAGCGGCATTGCTGGGCATTGCTGTTGATTGTAAAAAAGATGA
Source organism: Chitinophagaceae bacterium (assembly GCA_003455235.1). Taxonomy (GTDB): domain Bacteria; phylum Bacteroidota; class Bacteroidia; order Chitinophagales; family Chitinophagaceae; genus Ferruginibacter. The sequence goes on along the minus strand of DMRT01000121.1, from coordinate 4,684 downwards.
ATACCGAAAAGATGAGCAGTGTTCTCATGCAGTTTAAATTTTTGTCAAGCTACAATAATTTGAACGGACAGAAACACCGCTGATAAAAAAGAACGGTTGTTATTTAATGATTACGAAAGACTGACGGATCACTTCCGTGCGGTCGCTGATCTTAATAAAATAGCGGCCGGCGGAAAGCTGACCCAGGTTGAGTTCGATCATTACCTGGCCGGGGGGTACCGGTTGTTGCAGGATGATTCTTCCCGACAGGTCTGTGATCGTCATACTCCCTTTTTCAACCAGTGAATGCGGCAGTTTGATGGTGAGTTTTTCCCGGGCCGGGTTGGGATAAACCAATGCACTGGAGAAATTACCGCTGGAACGCACCGCGGCGATCTTGCTGTAGGTGTACCGGCTATCAATGTCCACCATTTTCAAACGGTAGTAAATAAAACCGGATTCGGGCAGCTGATCATCATTGAATGAATAGTTGGCAAGGTTGCGGCCTTCCACAGAACCGATCTTGTAAAAATTACTTCCGTCCGTGCTTCGTTCCACTTCATATTCTTTGAACCTTGTTTCATAGGTGGCATACCATTTCAGGAATACCGATCCGCTGTTCTTCTGTGCAGTAAAATCGATGATGGTAACCGGAAGCACACCCGTGCATTGCCAAACCAGTGCTACATATTCGGGATGATCAACGTAGGGGTTCCGGTTGTTTTGCTGGGAGTATACCAGGTCATTCCGGTTCGATTCTTTGATATCAACAGGATCAAGGTTATGCCAGGCATACATCATCTGCAGGTAAGAAAGCTGGAAGGAAGGATAAAGTCCTCCCCCGGTTGTGCCATCGGCCACGGTTGACAGGCCGGTAGCACCATTCAAGGAAACCCAGTTTGAGAGTTCATTCTGGTACCGGGTAAGAATGTAAAAATATCCCCTGGCTATATCTCCTTTCACGCCATCATGTGGCTCAAATGCCGAAGGAGCGGAAACACCGGGATAATTTGAAACACCAATCTTATCCAGCACCGGATTGGGTGGCATGGGGTAACCCGGGTATGCACCGGCCGTTGGAAATTGGTAACTGGTACTACCAACCGTTGAATAAGGTATATTCCCCCGGTTGCCGTTTATTTTGGAATCGGTTGGCCTAACCACAAAAAGATCTGCTTCGGTTGGCTGTTGGTACGAAGAACCCGAGAGTTTAAACCAGCTTCTCGGGAACGTATGTTCTTTGTTCCAGCATCCGCCTTCTGAACCCGGCGTGGTGCCGCCGCAAAATCCACCCGATGGATTTTGGGATGAATTAAATGTAAATGGTTCCGGGCCGGTTGGGTTGTTGGAGTAAATATCCCAGATGATGGAACTAAGCCCATCATCACTGCGGGTGGTATCTACTATAGGCATTTGTACATCATCAATGTTGCTGTACGATAAACTCAGCTGACCGGCTGTAATGATATTGCGCAAGCCGGTTTTTAAATTCTGGCAGGTAAGCCCGTTTACGGCATCATAGTAGCCGGCAGGAGGGCCTCCGTTGGTGGTGGTGGCAGTGCCATTCAGGCTGGTGGTATTGTAATAAGGTTCTCCTGTACAATTCGAATTGGCAGAGAAAATAAAAACATGATAGGTAGTGCTTCCGTTCAGCCCGGTTATCACAAAGGAAGTACTGCTGGTATACGCCACAATCTTATCGGGACCGATCACCTGGCCGGGAGTGTATGCTGTTCCGTCAACCGGTGTAAAACTCAGGGCTGCATTCTGGCTGTAAACAACCAGGTAACGGTTTGCCGAAAGTTCGGGGGTAAAACTACCTGTGATGGTGGTTCCGCCCGGAGTTAGTATTAAACCCGAAGGCGGGTCTGCCGGCGTTACACAAGGCGGGTAAGGCTGTGTGGTAGCCGAACCCGATAATGGATTTAAAACCTGGTAGGCTGGTCCGCCACTGCAGGAAACATTATTATAAGCAAATACAAAATAATAATAGAGCGTGTTTGCAGCAAGTCCGTTATCCGTGAAAGAGGTGGTGGCGGCATTATCAACAACAACGCCGCTTCCAAATGCCTGTCCGATTGTATAGGTGCTGCCATCAACCGGTGTTGCACCCAATGTGGGCGACTGGCTTCTTACCGTGAGGTAACCACCAGCTGCCGGAGCAGCAGGGGTAAATGCAACCTGCATGGAATTGATCTCAGGGGTTAAAACAAGATTGGTGGGTTGATTGGTGGGCGCCACACAGGCTCCTCCACCTTCGGAAATACTGATATCGTCCAGTGCAATGCGGTCTCTGGAACCCGAACCGCCGGCAATAGCCCAATATATCCACCTCACTTGTACCACGGCCTGGTTTTCGGCAGCAGCGGGAAGCTGTTCACTATAACTTTGCGAATGACCATTGGCCTGTCCGGCACTGCTGTATGTAGACGTGGTGCCGATATCAATAAAATTACCAGTGGTGCCGATCCGGTATTGAAGAGCCACGCTGTTGTCCCAGGAGGGCTGCTGCAGGATCAGCCGGATGGTCCATTGTATCTGGATATTTGTTTTACCGGTGGTGTTGATTGCCACCACCCAGGCTCCTGCCGATTGAGAACTGGAAGCCAGTTCACTTACTCCATTTGTTCCTTCGTCTTTCCATCCACCCGAAGTGGATGTTGCGGTGTTAGGCAGATCTCCGTTTGCCGGGGCCAGGGTACGGGTAGTAGGGATGGCCCCCGAAGTAGTGCCAAACCGATGAGCCGCCATACCCGTGGGTAAAGTGGTTCCGGTGGTTTGATTGGTGAAACTGAACGGAAGATTTTGAGCCGCCGGGTTGGTTTGGGAAAAGCCATAATGAACGGTCATCAGCAAGATCAGTATGGTCGCAATTTGTTTCATCATAATACCCCGGAACGGCCGGTAAAAATAAGAATTAGTTGGTTGAAAAAGACGCGGTACTTATCAACAAAAAAGCCCGTCAATGTTGAATTGACAGGCCCTTTATGAAATATAATGATGGCTTATTTAGCCTGTGCATTCACACGCTTAGCCAGCTTGCTTTTCAGGTTCGCCGCTTTGTTCTTGTGGATGGTGCCACGCTTTGCCAGTTTATCGATCATAGAAGCAACTTTAGGCAGATCGGCAGCAGCAGTCTTCTTATCGGCGGCTTTTAAGTCGCGGATGGCGTTACGGGTGGTTTTACCGTAGTAACGGTTGCGTTCGTTACGTTTCCTGCTCTGGCGTACGTCTTTTTTGGTTGCTGAATGGTTTGCCATTTAAATTTATTTTTTGGGCTGCAAAGATAGGGGAATCCATGTAAAATTCCGGTCTGAATGGGCAAGAATTTTTAAATCAACGGCCCATTTGCTTAAATTACCCTCAAAATAAGGTATGAACCGGTATTTTCTGCTGTTTTTGCACACCGCATCACTGGTATTGCTGGGCTTTGGCTGGGTACTGGATATCCTCCAGATCGACATCAGCTTCCACCTCTTTGCCGACATCAATCTGTTCAATGAAAAACGAAGCGTACTCAGCCTGCTGAACAGGTTGTGGACCGACAAAAGCTACTGGCCTTTCACGCTTATCTTTTTGTTCGGTATTATAATTCCCATCCTCAAATCCATCCTGCTGTATTATATCATCCTGGTAAGGGATCACCATACCCGGTGGCGCCACCTGGTAAACGCCATCAGTAAATGGGCGATGGCCGATGTGTTTGCCATCAGCATCTTTGTTGCCTTCCTGGGGGCCAACTCGATGCAGAACACCCGGGCCATCCTGGAGCCAGGGTTTTATTATTTTTCCGGCTACGTGATCATAAGTGGCATCGTTGCCATGCTTTGCCGAAAATTGCCGGACAATTCCCCTGCACAAACCGCCTAATTCACCGATATTTGCAGCCTGATTGATCGCAGATTCTACATCAATAATTTTCTCAGTACCATGAAGGATTTCCAGTACATCACCAGTTCTCATCCCGGCTATATCGAAGGTTTGTATAACGATTTTGTGAAAGACCCCGCCAGCGTGGATACGGATATGCGCAAATTTTTTGAAGGCTTCGACTTTGCTGTTGCCAACGGTGCCGCTGGTGCCGTTAATGGCAGTGCTTCTTCCAACGGGGCCGCCTCGGGGGTTGACTGGCTGAATGAGATCCGGGCATACCGCCTTATACTCCGTTACCGCAACAAAGGACACCTGCTGGCCGATACCAACCCCATCCGCAAGCGCAAAGACAGGGGCGCCAACCTGGAACCTTCTTCATTCGGTTTTACAGAAGCCGATATGGATAAGCAGTTCCATGCCGGGCAACTGATCGGGCTGGGCACCACTTCATTGCGGAATATCATCGAGCATCTGAAGAAATGTTATACCGGTCACCTTGGTGTTGAATTCAAATATGTGGGTGACAAAGAAAAAACCGACTGGCTCACCAAAGCCGTTGAAAAATCGATGCTGGAACCGGTTCCTCTTAACCAGAAAAAACGCATCCTTCAGAAACTCAATGAAGGGGTGATGTTTGAAAAATTCCTGCACACCAAATACATTGGCCAGAAACGTTTCTCACTGGAAGGTGGCGAAACCGCCATTGCTGCCCTGGATGCCATGATCAATACTTCCGCCAACAACAGCGTGGAAGAAGTGGTGATCGGCATGGCCCACCGCGGACGCCTGAATGTGCTGGCGAACATCATGGGCAAAACCTACGAACAGATCT
>DMRT01000215.1 GCA_003455235.1 Chitinophagaceae bacterium | reverse complement strand
TTACGGGAGGCCAGGAAAGAAAGTCCGCCCTGGAACTCAATACGAAAACCGGGAAAATTCTTAAACCCGAAACTGCCTGTAAAGGCAGGCTCAAAAAATACTTTGGCCCGGTTATTCAAACTGTCGAGGCTGTAATCGCTTAACTCGCTGAAAGTATAATTGGTTTTAATATTGCGGTACTGCAGGATGCTGCTGCGCAACGAGATGGAGCTGGTAAAACTGCCCTTACTGCGGAACAGGAATGCCGGCTGAAGGTAGATCTTTGTGATGCTGGCATCGTGAAAACGGTATCCATATACAGAATGGTCTGTAAAACTGAATTTGCCCAGGCCAGCACCCGCAAAAAGCTGGAAGATCACATTCTTCCGGGTATTCACCGGGAGGTAATAGCCAAGGCCAAACTCGGCCAGGTTTCGGTTATATCTTATGGTTGACGAATCACTACCCCCGGTTGTTTTTTCCCAGCGGTAAAAGTAACTGCCCTGTATGGCAAAATGATCCGTGATGGCAACAGCACCATGCACATCCACTCCCCGGCTGCGGTTATCGATCAGTTCTCCATCCCGTTTTTCTTCACCGGAAAAGTTCGTGGAATAAACAGCGCCTATTTTACTATCGCCTTTTTTGGTAAGCACGGGTACATTATGCGCCGACGGGCTGTAAATATATCTTGGTGTATTGCAGGATGCAGCAATAAAGATCATTAAAATATATACCGGGAATAATTGTCTTTTCATAGCTGTTCGTATTAAATAAAAGTACGGCCGAAACCCTTTTTGCAAAATTACAGATTGTTATCCGCTCCGGCTGTTGCTTCAGCCATAAAAAAATTCACCTGCTTAGGGGGCAGATGAATTTTTTTTATGACAGCAATCGTTAAAAAGTCACTCGTTATTTCAGTGTGCGCATGTAATTAACCACGGCCCAGATATCATCTGCTTCGGGGATTTTCTTTTTGTAAGACGGCATGTCTTTGCGTCCTTCAGAAGTTTTATAAAACAATGCTCCGTCGGTTTGTGTCTGGAAACTGGCTTTGGTAAAATCACCGCATTCAGTATCCAACTGGGCAGCTTTGGGGCCATCGCCTTTTCCTTTGGTGCCATGGCATGACTTGCAGTGCTGGTTGTACAGCTCTTTACCTTTTGTAACAGAAGCAGCATCCCCTTTCAGCGGGTTGGTTTTGTTTTTGAATGCATCAGGCACAGGCCATGGATTTTGCTGGTTTGCTGAAGTAAATGCAAACAGGGTCATTACTACCAGTCCGGTGGCTAACATTATCAGTTTTTTCATTTTCATTCTGGTTTTTGTTTATTAATAAATAGATGTTTTTTTTATGTCATTGGCTGAGTCATCGTATGCGGTTCTTCTTTTCGTAACCTCCACAGCTGGTAAACAATCACCAGGAAATGCCCCCATACCACACCCATCAGGATGAAGAAGGTTACCAGCATCCATATCGGCGGGTGCGGACTCCACAAGGCCCTGGGCTGTTCCTGTATCACATTGGAAACAGGCACACCCCATGGCTGCACCACGACGGCTTCCAGGTTTCCGTACGTTTCGTTTTCGTCGAGCTTTGCCAACAGGGTGATATTACCTTTTACGTCACCGGGCAGGCTGGCAGGTATTTCCACGGAAGCCTCCCCGTTTTCATCGGTACTGGCTGTTCCGATCTTCATGGGCAGGAAAGAGCGTTTAACAAACACACCCAGCTCTGTTTCCTTTACCGGAACTTCGGTGCCCGTTCCCACATCAATGAGCTTTAATTTAACGGTAAGCAGTGAATCCTCCTTTACCGGAACGATCTCGAGCCGGGCCCTTTTAACGGCCACTTCTTCTTCGGCAGATTCCATCATTTTATTCCCGGCAAACAGGGCTTTAAAATGAAGTTTGCCTTCTGCATCGGGCGTCAAGCTATCTTTAACGATGAAAGAAAGTTTCCCTTCTCCATTGGTAATTCCATAACCCAGTTCTTTTTCCTCTTCCCCGTTCACAATTATAAATTTAATTTTTAAATGCGGGAGTTTTATAAAAGTTCCCTTAATTTTTGTTTTCAGGGCCGCATTCAGCTGAACCGTGTTATCTCCTTTTTGCACGCAGGCAAATGATAGCGAAGGAGAAATCAGCTCGGGGGTGGTTTTTTCGGCAACCGTTGCTTCGGTGGCTTTGACACTGTCTTTTTTTATGCTATCGGTCTGGGCTTTTAGCCCGGCCGGCAAAAGCAGCAGGGCAGCATAAAGCAGTAAAGCACCTGCTGAATTCATGCTACCTGTTGTGTTGATCTTTTTCATACAATATCTTTTAAGCAGGTTGAACGGTTTGGTTGGCTGCCGGTTCGGGTTCGTGCTGATGGTTATGCTGCAGGTGCGGATCTTCCAGCCCGGATACAGGAACCACGGTTACAAATTTCGCCATCAGGGTAAAGAACAGCAGGAAGGTGGCCACACCCGCGATGGTTAATGTCCACTCGGGCCAGGTAGCCGTATACTTCACATATTCCATACGGGTATCCTGCATAGGAAGTGCAGGAGTTTCAAGCGTTGGCACAATAATGAGGTAACGTTTTACCCACAGCGCCATCACCATGATGAATGCAGCGATGGTGATCAGGCTTATTTTCCGAGTGGCAGGAATGGCAACGATCAGTATGGGCAACAGGATGCCTGCTGCATTGGCAAACAGGGTCCACCATCCGTATTCTTTCGGGTTGAATAATTTATCAATCACCTCACTTTCCCACTTGGCCGATCCAAACCAGTTGGTGAAATACTCAGAGAAGGTAAAATACCCGTACCCCGCAGCCAGCATCATCATAATATAACCCAGGTTCACAAAATGCTTTTTGGTAATGTATGCATCGAGGTTATACATTTTCCGGTACACCCACATGGCAACGATCAGTACACCGCAGCCGGAATACAAAGCACCCAGTACGAAGTAAGGGCCAAAGATGGTACTATGCCAGCCGGGCCTCAGTGTCATCCCGAATATCCAGGAAAGAATAGAAGCCACGATGATGGAAAGCGGGATCATAATTATGGCCAGCAGATTCTGCGAAATGATCAGGTGCCTTTTCTGGCTGGCGGCGCCCCGGTAACCAATGGCCAGGAACTTATACAGCCGTTGTTTCCATTTTGGGATGTTCAGTTTTGCATCGCGGTAAACAGCCAGGTCTTTAACCAGGGCCAGGTATAAGAACAGCACGCTGCCGGCAAAGAAAGTAATTACCGCCATTACGTCCCAGGTCATGGGCGACTGAATGCGGGGATAGAAAAACAAATGGTGCAAGCGGTCGAAACGGCCCACACATAATAATATAAACACCGGGCCCACCACCACAGATATCACCGTCATCATTTGTGCAAGCCGAACAATGGGCCTGCCCCAGGGTACTTTTAATAAATGCAATACCCCGGCAATAATCGCCCCGGCATAACTGAGGCCGATGAAGAAGATGAAGTTTACAATAAAGAGGCCCCACACCACATTATCCCGCATACCGGTAACGCCATGTCCTTTGGATATCTGCAGGTACAGGGCGTAAGCGCCTGCGGCAATCCAGCAAAGGAAGAAAATGACAAAGAACCAGTTCTTCTTCCCGAATTTTTCTATTTCGGCCCGCTGGTGGTTGAATGCCTGCTGTTGGTATGAATTGAGTTCCATAAAAAATCAGTTAATGGTTAAAGCACATCGTTATTTTTTTGCCGCCGGTTCCATAATATCCCTGAACCGGTCTTTCAGTTTATCCGGGAGGTTCTCGTAGCCTCTTTCCACCGGGAACTGCCTGTCTTTCGGCGGCAGGTAATATACCCTGGGCTTGGTACCAAGCTCTTCGAGGAAACGGTAGCCTGCACGGTCTTTGATCAGTTGCGTAAAACTTACGGTCTCTTCGCCGTTGGTAACGGTATCTTCATTTTCATCGCCGAAATAAAATACGCCGTTGGGACATGCTTCCACGCAGGGTGGCAGCAGGCCTTCGCGGGCACGGTCGGGACAGAAATCGCATTTCTCCACAGTACCCACTTTAGCCGGAAGGTTGGTTTCGGGATTGGATACGAGGTCCCTGATATCTGCCGGCATCTCGGGTTCGTTCCAGTTAAACACCCGGGTTGAATACGGACAGGCTGCCATACAGAATTTACAACCGATGCAGCGTTCATTATCGATCAATACCAGTCCGTCGTTACGTTTGAAAGTGGCATCCACCGGGCAAACCTTTACACAAGGCGGGTTATCGCAATGGAAACATTGTTTGGGGAACCAGTATGGGGCTCCTTTATCACTGTCCTTCAGCAGTTTTACGGTAAGCCACTCTGTTTCTTCGGGGCGGTAGTGCCATTTCTGACAGGCGCTGATGCACTTCCGTGCATTTTTGCAGCGGGCCAGGTCTACCACCATCACAAATTTCTTTCCGGCAATGCCTTCCCTTGCTTCCAGTTTGGAAACAATGGCCATGTGTTCCTGGTGATTCAAATACGCTGAATCTATTTCAACAATTTCTCCTTCGGGAGAAAGCAGTTTTACTTTTTGGGCTACCGTTGGTTTTTTGGAAGAGCAGGAGCAGGTAAGACTGCCGCATGCTGCGGTAACGGCGGTGGCCATTGCCACATTTTTCAGGAAATCGCGGCGCCCGTTGTCATTGAATTCATCGTGTTGCATGATGAGTCATTTTTTTCAGTTAGTATTTTTCTTTTGACGGATTTTCCATCCAGTCAAAAATGTCCTGGTTGGTCGCTTTTTGTTTTTGGGCGGCATCCAGTACCGACCGGTCCACTTCCACCAGTTTTCCATCGGGGGTGAGCATTTTCACCATGTTGGCGCCTGTCGTTTTTTTACTTCCGGATGTGAAGAGCGAAAGGAACCAGCGGCGGCTTCCATCGTGTTTGTTATTGTTTTCCATTGTAAACTGGTTTAGCTGTTATTCATTTCAGAAAAAAGCAACTGCAAAATATCCATGTACCAACAATGATTCCATGACCTGTAGCAAAGGGTGCTATGATTAAAATCATACCCTGCTTGGGTTATTGTCATAAAACTGTCAGCAGGGGCTGGATACATTTGAGTCTTGATAATAGTAACATACTGTATCAATATTCACTCAGTAAACTAATTTTTTATGAAAAAGATCTCAGCGATAAAAGCACTCACCCTCTTTCTTATGGTGATGTTTATTTCTGCATCAGTACTTCAGTGCAGAAAAGAAGGCGACCTGGTAAAAAATCTCGACAGGTCATTCAAAGGATCAGCAGACAGTACGATATATGCCTCCTTCTATGAAAGCAATACCGTAGGTACTGCCGATAACCCAACCGATGTAAACGACGTTATTAAGTTCAGGGGTGTACAGGTTATTGTGCATGAATATTGTGGCACTTCCAACTGTCACGGTGGTCCTATCGGGCCTAAATTCGACAGCTATGCCGATATCATGAAATATGTTGCGCCCGGCAATCCCGACGGCAGCAAGTTGTGGGAATACCTTACCACCAACGATTTTAACAAGGCAATGCCCCCGGTAAATTCCAATCACGAAATGACCGTTACCGACAAATCCATTATATATAACTGGATAAAAAATGGCGCCAAAGAAAGGCCCGACCTGAATGATTTCAGGCCTGCCGCTATCAACCTTATTATTTCCGGTTGTGGCTCTGCCAACTGTCACAACCAGGCAACCGCCACCGGCGGATGGGCAAGGGCCGGCTTCATTCCCGGGCTTACTTCAGCCGACACCACTCAATATACCTATATCAATCCTTCAACCGGTATCGCAACCGTTTATTGTCAGCTTTCAAACGTAACCTTACGGAACCAGGTGTGGACCGCATATAAAGACAGTGTGAAAAAATTCTATTCTGACACTGTAGCATTTGCCAGTTTCCGCCCGTGGAAAACATTCGCTACTCCACGCTCTGCACTGAGTACCCGTGGTCCGCTGAACTCCTACGATGACATAATCATGGATGTGATGTATCCAAAGAGTGCAAGAAGCAATTCTTCCGTTCAGTATACCGACCCGGTAACGCTGAAGACCTATTATTCAAAAGGGAATTACCTGAATGTAAGCAGTTCCATGGTGAGCCGCTGCGACTCTACCCTGCTGCTTGCGAATCCATTCACCGGTGTTTATGCCACTACTCACCAGGGTGATATGGCTTATGGAGACGGTGGATTGAAATCAAACGAAGTGGCGTTGATCAAGGCATGGTACTTTGCCGACCCGAATGTACCGGCAGTGTGGAAATACGGCAATGCCAATGCCGGCATTTTCAAGTATCGGAAAACCGGAAGGATCATCAAACAATAATTCAACTTAAAATAACTGGATATGAAAAAGATAATTATAACACTGGCGGTGATGACATCCATGCTCGTTTACCTGCTGTCATCCTGCTATAAGAATAAGGAAGATATCCTGGCGCTGCCGGAAATATCCTTCCGCAATGATGTAGTGCCTATCATGGTGTCTGGAGGTTGTGGTTGCCATAACAACGGAATTGCCACCCGGGCCGTTCAGTTCTCTCATGCCGACACCATTTTTTATGACGCCATCCTGGCTCGTACCGGATTATTCGATGCCTGGGTGAACGGAGGCATACACCCCGGCGCCGGAGTGATCGATTTCACCGACAATCAGAAAACCATCATCCGTACCTGGATCAAACAGGGAGCTAAAGACGACGGCGGTGGCTGTACAGTAAACGGCACCATCACCTATACTGCCAAAATTCTCCCGATCTACACTTCCAGCTGCAAGGGATCTACCTGCCATGGCGGTATAGCTGCCGCTCTCGATTACAGTAAAATGGTTGCGAAGAAGGATGTACTTACTGCTATGATGAACAGCGGCGGCGTTACCGGTCACCCGGGCCCGGCACTGAGCCTTAGCACCTGCACCGTAAATACATTCAAAGCATGGATTGCGCAGGGACAACCGCAATAAGAATAACAGAAACCAATAATTAACTAAAAAAGATCATTATGAAAAAGATAGTAACAGCCATGGTTCTCTGCTTCGGCCTCTTTACCCAGGCCATGGCGCAGGACGGAGCTGATTCCGTAAAGAAAGAAGCACCGGCGAAAAAATTTGCCCGGGCCACTTTCAACTCCACCAAAATCATCAACATGCAGAGTGTGGAGATCGTAAGCAAGGGAAGCCTGCAGTTTCTCATCTCCCACCACTTCAGTTACCTGTGGAATAAAGATGGCGGCTCCCAGAATGTGGCCCAGTTCTTCGGCATCAACTCCGGCGTGGCACATACCTACATGTCCTTTGATTATTCACCCCTCAGTTGGCTGAATGCCGGTGTGGCTTTTGCCGGAAGTTCCCGCTACGAAGGATTCCTCAAATTCAGGATCCTGCGCCAGCAAACAGGAGCCCGGAATATTCCTGTTTCCCTTGCCTGGTATTCCATGATGAATGTGAATACAGCCAAAGACCCCGACGTGGACTTCAGCGCCAATAAATTTGCCTTTATGAACCAGCTGCTTATTGCACGCAAGTTCAGCAGCCGCTTCTCCCTGCAGCTGATGCCCACCTGGATTC
>DMRT01000285.1 GCA_003455235.1 Chitinophagaceae bacterium | reverse complement strand
ATCCAGCAGGTTACCCTGGTTGGATGCTTTATAACCCACACCCACCAGTTCGAGTTGTTTGGTATACCCTTCTGTAACGCCTTTCACCATGTTGCTGATGAGGGCACGGTACAGACCGTGCATGGCACGGTGACGGATCTGGTCGGTTGGACGGGTGATGTTCACAATACCGTCTTTTACTTCTACCTGGATATCCCGGTCGATGGTTTCTTTCAATTCGCCTTTGGGGCCTTTTACAGCAACCACGTTACCGGTGCCCACTGTAATCGTAACACCCGATGGAACTGAGATTGGTTTCTTACCTATACGTGACATAAACTTTTATTTTTATTTCCCCGGCCGGTCAGCCTGCTATAGGTTCGGCTTAATGTACCGGGAACAGTTTTAGTTATTAATAAATATTACAAAGGATCTCTCCGCCCACATTCTGCGCTTTCGCTTCCTTATCGGTCATCACTCCTTTTGAGGTAGAGATGATGGAAACACCCAGCCCGTTCTTCACCCGCCTGAAGTCAGCCGGCTTGGCGTAGGTACGCAGACCGGGACGGCTGATCCTTTCCAGGCTCTGGATGGCTGGCAATTTTGTAGCCGGATCGTACTTCAGGGCAATCTTGATGACACCCTGTTTGCTGTCGTCTTCAAATTTGTATTTTAAGATGTAGCCTTTTTCGTACAGGATCTCAGTGATACGCTTTTTCAGGTTGCTGGCCGGAATCTCCACGATGCGGTGATTTGCCATCTGAGCGTTACGAATTCTAGTTAAATAATCTGCTATCGGATCAGTAACCATTGTTATGTCAGTTAATTGATTAAATATTTTTTTACAATGCGATATCCATTTTTGGATACTTGATTCTTGATACCTGGGCTGAATCGGTGCAGGAGCTTTCTTCCTTACCAGTATCCGGTATCGGGTATCCAGCTTACCAGCTTGATTTTACAACACCTGGTATTTTCCCCTGCAGGGCCATATCCCGGAACATGTTTCGGGAAATACCAAAGTGGCGCATATAACCTCTTGGGCGGCCGGAGAGCTGACAACGGTTGCGTAACCGGACCGGAGATGCATTCTTAGGGATCAAATCCAGTGCTGCGTAATCGCCGGCTGCTTTCAGTGCTGCTTTTTTAGCGGCATATTTGGCAACCATCGCTTCACGCTTTTTCTGCCTGGCTTCAACTGATTTTTTTGCCATGTTTTGTTTTTTGTTATCGGTTATCTGTTAATTGTACCGGCTGCCCGGTTAACCATTAACTATTAACGTTTTTACTTTTTTATGTTTTTGAAAGGCATACCCAGCTCTTTCAGCAGTTCGTATGCTTCTTCGTTGGTATTGGCGGTTGTTACGAACGTAATGTCCAGACCGGTGATCTTGTTTACTTTGTCGATATCGATCTCCGGGAAGATGATCTGCTCGGTAACACCCAGGGTGTAGTTGCCGCGGCCATCGAACGATTTGTCGTTGATGCCCTTAAAGTCACGTACACGTGGTAATGACACCGATACCAGCCTGTCGAGGAATTCATACATCTTCACTCCACGCAGCGTAACACGGGCACCGATGGGCATCGCTTTACGCAGTTTGAAGTTGGAGATATCTTTCTTCGAAATGGTAGCCACGGCTTTCTGGCCGGTGATGTTGGTCAGTTCATCGATGGCGATATCAATCAGTTTCTTATCTGTTACCGCACCGTTCACACCACGATTCAAACAGATCTTGGTGAGCTTCGGAGTCTGCATCACAGTTTTATAACTGAATTTTTTCATCAACGCAGGTACTACTTCTGATTTGTACTTCGTTGCTAATCTGGGAGTGTTAGTTGTTGTGCTCATTATTTTATTGCCCCTCCTGATTTTTTAGATATTCTTACTAGTTTACCATTTTCCCTGGTGCGCTTTACCTTGGTGGGCGCTCCGGCTTTTGCATCCCACAGCATGACGTTGCTGATTGCAATCGGCGCCTCTTTTTTCACAATGCCGCCCTTGGTATTCTGTGAAGTAGGTTTGGTGTGTTTGGTTACAATGTTCACCCCTTCCACCAATACACGTCCTTTATCCAGGATTATTTCCAACACTTTGCGTGGCTTCTTCAGGTCTTTGTCCTCACCGGTAATTACCACTACTGAATCGCCCTTCTTAATGTTGAACTTTGGTTTAAATCTTGTTTCCATTTTATTAATTCGCTTTGCAGCTTTTTTTCAAAATTGTTTTGCGTCTTATAATACCTCGGGAGCCAGTGAAATGATCTTCATGTATCCTTTATCCCTCAGTTCCCTGGCCACGGGCCCGAAAATACGGGTACCCCTTGGTTCGTCGGAGGCGTTCAGCAGTACCACTGCATTGTCATCGAAGCGGATGTATGATCCGTCTTTACGGCGCAGTTTGTTGGTTGTGCGTACGATCACTGCTTTACTCACTGTTCCTTTTTTAATACCACCGGCAGGCATGGCGTCTTTTACAGTCACCACGATCTTGTCGCCGATCTTTGCATAATCCTGTCCGCTGTTACCCAGTACACGAATACAGAGTACTTCTTTTGCACCACTGTTGTCGGCTACGTTTAGTCTGCTTTCTTGCTGTATCATCTTTTTTAGCTTTTAGCTATTATTACTATTGTTAACAATCAGAGGCTGATGCTGAAACCCGGGGTTGCAACAGACAGCTTGAAAAAAATTATTTTACTTTTTCAACCACTTCCACCAGCCTCCAGCGTTTTGTTTTGCTCATAGGCCTTGTTTCCATGATACGCACGGTATCACCGATGCTGCACTCGTTCTTTTCATCGTGCGCATGAAACTTGGTGGATTTCTTTACAAACTTTCCATAAAGCGGATGCTTTACTTTACGTTCCACACTTACGGTAATGGTTTTATCCATTTTGTTGCTGGACACCACACCCAATTTTGTTTTTCTTAAATTTCTTTCCACTTTCTTAATGTTTATATGGATTGATTAAAACCCTAATTGAACTTTTTTCAACGCTGTTTTCAAACGGGCGATATCCCTTCTCAGTGAGCGGATGCTCTGCGGGTTCTCCAGCGGAGAAATGGCGTGAGAAAAAGACAGTTTCTTCAGACGTTGTTCGTCTTCTGTGATCTTTGCTTTAAGGTCCGCCTCATTCAATCCCTTCAGGCTGTTTAAAAAATCAATTTTCTTTGACATCTTATTTAATTTGGTGATCTGGTAATTTGGCAATGCGTCAATTGGCTCTTACATCATCAAATCTTCAAATCGATTAATCTTCAAATTGTTTACGCTTTGTAGTCGCGGCGAACCACAAATTTGGTCAGGATCGGCAGCTTCTGCGCAGCCAGTTCAAACGCTTCTTTGGCCACCTGCTCAGGAACACCGTCGCATTCAAACAGGATTCTTCCGGGTTGTACGATGGCAGCCCATCCTTCGGGGTTACCTTTACCTTTACCCA
>DMRT01000171.1 GCA_003455235.1 Chitinophagaceae bacterium | reverse complement strand
ATCACCAAATCATCAAATTAACATTCCCTGGCAGTATCAGGGAAAAAAATAGAAGAATATGAACAACAAGTCAACAGCAAGGCAAAAGATCAGGTACCGCATCCGCAAAAAAGTAGCGGGCGTTTCTGCAAAACCAAGATTGAGCGTTTTCAGGAGCAACACCGATATCTACGCACAACTGATCGACGACAGCAAAGGGGTAACCCTGGCTTCGGCCTCATCCAGGCAGAAAGATATCCAGGCACAAAAAGCGCCAAAGATTGAAAAAAGCAAACTGGTGGGAGCCGCCATTGCCACCAAGGCAAAAGAACTGGGTATTTCAACCGTGGTGTTCGACCGGGGTGGTTATATCTACCATGGCCGTGTGAAAGCAGTAGCGGAAGGCGCAAGGGAAGGTGGACTGGTATTCTAAATTTTAAACTTTCTAATCGAAAATAGATGTCAAATACAATTGGAAATAAAGTAAAAGCAGGCGACCTGGAACTGAAAGACAAAGTGGTTGCTATCAACCGTGTGGTGAAAACAACCAAAGGCGGCCGCGCATTCAGTTTCTCTGCCCTCGTGGTGGTAGGTAACGAAGCGGGTGTGGTTGGTCATGGCCTGGGTAAAGCCAAAGAAGTACAGGAAGCCATCACCAAAGGAATTGAAGACGCCAAGAAAAACCTGATCAAAGTTCCGATCATGCATGGCACCATTCCACACGATCAGCTGACCAAAGAAGGCGCCGCCAAGGTATACATCAAACCGGCTGCTCATGGTACCGGTGTGATCGCGGGCGGCAGCATGCGTGCTGTACTGGAAGCGGCCGGCATCACCGACGTACTGGCCAAGAACCTCGGTTCAGCCAATCCGCACAACGTGGTGAAAGCAACTTTTAAAGCGTTGTCCGAACTGCGTGAGCCGGTATCTGTTGCCAAAACACGCGGCGTTTCACTGAAGAAAGTATTTAACGGATAAATTAGTTCATAGTTCATGGTTCATGGTTTGATCGCTATGAACGGTGAACCATCAACCATAAGTAAAATGAAAAAGATAAAAGTTACACAGGTTAAAAGCGTGATCGACCGCTCAGAGCGTCAGAAAAGAACCATGGTTGCCCTTGGTTTGAAAAAACTGAATGCTTCTGTAGAAGTGGAAGCCACCCCGCAGATTCTGGGTATGGTGAATAAAGTGAACCACCTCGTGAAAGTAGAAGAACTGTAATTTGCTGATGTGCTGATGCGCCAATAGAATAATAAAGGACCATCATTACCCGATCACCAAATTACTAAATCATCAAATCAACCAAGCGAGCCCCGAATGCTTTCGGGGCGTAAGTTTAAAATAAAAGCAAGATGAAATTACACACTCTCAGGCCTGCAAAAGGCGCTACGCACAAAGAAAAAAGAATTGGCCGCGGTGAAGCAAGCGGTAAAGGCGGAACCTCTACAAAAGGTAATAAAGGCGGACAAAGCCGTGCCGGTTATAAAAGCAAAAAGGCGCACGAAGGTGGCCAGATGCCGATTCAGCGCCGTATCCCCAAACGTGGATTCAAGAACAACAACCGTGTCGAATTTAAAGTTCTCAATGTTGGCCAGATCGACCAGCTGGCAGAAAAATACAACCTCACCGAGTTCAGTCTTCAGAACCTGTACATCAACGGGCTCATCAGCCAGTTCGACAGTGTGAAGATCCTGGGTAACGGAGAACTGAAAGGAAAATACAGCTTCAAAGTGAATGCGGCCAGCGAAAAAGCCAAAGCGATCATTGAAGCAGCAGGCGGTTCACTGGAGATAGTAAAATAAATTCACGATATTTGCCCGGCCCTCGCTAAGCGGGCCATTTTTACTTAGCGCAAAACATTTAAATCGTTTACATTCTGTGAAGAAGTTCATTCAAACACTAAAGAATATCTGGAGCATTGAAGAGCTGCGCAATAAGATCACGTTTACCTTACTGCTGATCTTTATCTATCGGGTGGGTTCTTACATTGTACTTCCCGGTATCGACCCCAATAAACTGGCCGCTCTTACTGATAATACCAAATCCGGTATGCTCGGGCTGCTGGATACATTTGTGGGCGGTGCATTTTCCAAAGCATCCATCTTTGCCCTGGGTATCATGCCCTACATCTCTGCCTCTATCTTTATGCAGCTGATGACCATCCTGGTTCCGCAAATGGCCAAGATCCAGAAAGAAGGAGAGAGCGGACGTAAGAAGATCAATCAATGGACACGATACCTCACCGTAATCGTAACTGCTTTCCAGGCGGCCGCTTATATCGGCTATTTAAGAAGCCTGGGCGAAGCAGTGGTGCCTTCATTCAGCGTATATTTCTGGCCCTCCACCGTGATCATCCTCACCGTGGGTACCCTGTTTGTAATGTGGCTGGGTGAAAAAATCACCGACAAAGGATTGGGTAACGGTACTTCCATCATCATCATGGTGGGTATCCTCGCCCGCCTTCCGGCATCCATCCAGCAGGAATGGGCTTCCCGTATCACAAGAGGTGCCGGCGGTATCCTGCTTATACTGATTGAAGTGGTATTGCTTATTGCCGTGATACTGGGTGTGATATTACTGGTTCAGGGTACCCGAAAAGTTCCCGTGAACTATGCCAAGCAGATCGTGGGCAACCGCCAGTTTGGTGGCGCCCGTAACTTCCTGCCATTAAAAGTAAATGCATCGGGTGTAATGCCCATCATTTTTGCACAGGCCATCCTGTTCCTGCCAACCCTGTTTTCGTATGGCGGCACTGCAACCTGGACAAAATATTTCACCGACCATACGCACGGGGGATACATGATTGTATACTCTGTTTGTGTGATTGCATTCACCTTCCTGTACACCGCCCTGATCTTTAACCCGAAGCAGATGGCCGACGACCTGAAACGCAACAACGGGTTCATCCCTGGTGTTAAACCCGGCCAACCCACCGCGGATTATATCGGTACCATAATGGACCGCATCACCCTGCCGGGAGCTGTACTGCTTGCCTTTGTTGGTATCCTGCCAGGGATCATCCAGGTTATTTTCGGCATGCAGCAGGGATTCTCCACCTTCTTCGGCGGAACTTCTTTGCTGATCAACGTGGCTGTAATTCTTGATACACTGCAGCAGATAGAAACCCAGTTGCTCATGCGCCAGTACGATGGTCTGATGAGCAGCGGACGCATACAGGGAAGACAGCAGGTTACTGCCGGAGGTGTTTAAAACGGATTTTACCCCTAACGGGGACTTAAAAAATAATATTAAGCCCCGACTGAATAAGTCGGGGTTTATTTTAATTGTAATTTTGTACCATGATCATTTATAAAAGCAAGGCGGAAATTGAACTGATGCGGGAAAGCAGCCTGCTCGTGAGCGAAACGCTGGCACTGGTGGCATCGTACATCAAACCCGGAGTAACTACACTGGCACTGGATAAGATTGCCGAAGAATTTATTCTTGATAATGGCGCCAGCGCTTCCTTCAAAGGATACAACGGCTTCCCCTTTACCTGCTGCATTTCGGTGAACGATGCCGTGGTGCATGGCTTCCCCAATAAAAAGGAACTGAAGGAAGGAGATATTATTTCTGTGGATGCCGGCGTTTTTAAAAATGGTTTTCATGGCGACAGTGCCTATACATTTGCGGTGGGTGAAATCACAGATGAATTGAAACAACTTTTACGGGTTACCAAAGAATCACTCTATAAAGGAATTGAAAAAGCCATTCACGGCAACCGCACCGGCGATATTGCATTTGCCATCCAGGAATATACCGAAAAGCAACATGGGTATGGTGTGGTGAGAGACCTGGTGGGCCATGGCCTGGGCCGTCACCTGCACGAAGAACCACAGGTTCCCAACTTTGGCAAACGGGGTACCGGCGCTAAGCTGAAAGAAGGAATGGTGATCGCCATTGAACCAATGATTAATATGGGCACCAAGGATGTGTACCATGATAAAGACGGCTGGACCATCCGCACCGCCGATGGAAAACCAGCTGCTCACTACGAACACGATGTGGCCATTCAGCGGGGTAAAGCAGATATCTTATCTTCCTTTGTAAAGATAGAAGCGGCTGAAAAAGCCAATGCCAATCTTTGTTCTGATTACGATGCCTTAAAGAATGCGGTACTTTAACTCCACCCGGTTGTCGGTCCAGATATTATCAGGGCTGATGTAGGTGTCTTTGTACTGAACCACTATCCCTGCCCTGGCATAAATATCCCTTACCAGTTCACTGCAGATGTACGATTTGTTGCGCTCCCGTTTGCTGATGTGAAACAGGATGCGCACCATGATGCGTAAGATCTCGAAATTATCATAGGGCCTGGTGAGTTCGTCCAGCCCGAAACTGATGCCCCTGTTCAGTGATTCCTTTTCCAGGGGTATGTTCAGCTGGGCAATGGCGATCTGTCCTTTGTAGGCCCGTTTGGTGCCTTTATAATTCTTCAGGTAATTGGAAAGCGGTATCAGCCGTATGCCGATGCTTGGTTCCGCTTCCAGTACCAGCACCCTGCCCAGTTCTTCGTCTTTATAAATTACAGCTACGTGGCTCCAGGTGCTCTTGGTGAGTTTTTGAATGATACCGGAAAATGCATAACTGCCGCTGCTGAAAAAAATATGACCGGTTTTCAGGTGATCCCGTATTTTGTCATACCGGATCACCGGCATGTTGAGCAGTTCTTTTTTGGTGATTTTACCGGCCATGCGGATGGGTTGAATGTTATTCTTAAGTTTGAAGTTACAAATTAACGGATGAAGAAAAAAAGACTGGTTGTTATCGGTGGCGGGGCAGGCGGATTCTTCTGCGC
This sequence comes from Chitinophagaceae bacterium, assembly GCA_003455235.1. Classification (GTDB taxonomy): domain Bacteria; phylum Bacteroidota; class Bacteroidia; order Chitinophagales; family Chitinophagaceae; genus Ferruginibacter. Next base: position 1,162 of record DMRT01000171.1, on the reverse strand, counting down.
CGTGAATGCAGCCAGGCTGAACCCGCTGCTGGAAGTGACAATATTGGAGAAAACAGGTAAGTTGCTGGGTAAAGTAAGAATAAGCGGCGGCGGAAGGTGTAATGTTACCCATGCCTGCTTCAGTATTGCCGATATGGTAAAAAAATATCCCCGGGGCGCATCATTCCTTAAAAAAGCATTCCATCATTTTTTTACCACCGATACCATTCAATGGTTCAGCGAAAGAGGCGTGGAACTGAAGACAGAACCAGATGGAAGAATGTTCCCGGTAACTGATTCATCCGGAACCATTGTCGACTGCCTGGTACGGGAAGCCAATAAATACGGTGTGGATATAAGGATGAACCAGGAGGTGGAAGGCATTATTAAACAAGGTGATCACTGGTCAGTAATGCTGAAAGGGAACAGGTCAGTGGAGAGCGACTATATCTGCATTGCTTCCGGAGGATATCCCAAAGCAACACAATATAACTGGCTTATTCAACCGGGTCATCATATTGAAGAACCGGTTCCTTCTTTGTTCACTTTCAATATGCCGGGCAATAACATCACTTCGCTGATGGGGGTAACGGTGGAAAATGCAAGGGTGAAGATCGCCGGTTCCAAACTCAGCGAAGAAGGCCCTTTGCTGATCACGCATTGGGGGATGAGCGGACCGGTGATCCTGAAACTGTCGGCCTGGGGTGCCCGGGAACTGGCCGCCACGGGATGGCATTTTAAAATTCTGGTGAACTGGTTGCCTGCTTTCAATGAAAACAGCCTGCGGGAATCCTTTCAGAAATTACGTTTTGAAAAAGCATCGCAGAAAATAACCAACCGCAATCCCTTTGAATTGCCCAACCGGCTTTGGGAATTTCTGCTGCAGCAATCAGGTGTAAAAGAAGACCTGCGCTGGGCGGATCTTCCTGCTGCTATCCAGAACAGGCTCATCAAAAACCTGTGTACGGCTGAATTTGAAGTAAAGGGAAAAACAACCTTCAAAGAGGAATTTGTAACTGCCGGTGGTATTGAACTGGCTGACATCGATTTTAATACCATGCAGAGTAAAAAATACCCGGGATTATTCTTTGCCGGTGAAATCATCAACGTGGATGGAGTAACCGGCGGATTCAATTTTCAAAATGCCTGGACCACAGGCTGGATCGCTGCGAAAGCTATTAGT
>DMRT01000340.1 GCA_003455235.1 Chitinophagaceae bacterium | reverse complement strand
TTTCATACTCCAGCTGTACAAGTGCCGATTCCGGAAAAAACTTCATGGATGCCCGTCTACGGATTTTTATTTTAAGTGGACAAAGGTACAGAAATCAGGTGCGATAATTATTTACCGGGCTTTGCGGCCGGCAGGATAAATCTAATGACGGTATAAAATATAAAAGCCAGCTGAATAAAAAGGAACAACCCGAATATCAATGTTTCCTCGCCGTTGTAACTATTGCCGAATAGCATAGGGAATTCCCAGGCTGAATAGTCATAGTATCGCCTCGGCATACCGCCTAGTGATCTTGGTATTCTTGTATAATTTAAAAAAACAGCAAGCAGTACTAATGTTGATGCGATATGTATGATACATACTGTCTTATTACGTTTTTGTTTCGCCCTGAGTACCCGATGGCACAGGTAAGGCAGCAACAGGATAATAAAAAATATCAACCAGGTATGGGAATTTTCGATGACAAAATAGGTATCATGAATGTGCAGATCAAATGTACTCCTGCCAATGATCAGTACTTCAATAACCGCCAGGATAAGTGGTACGATCAAAAGCCAGTTCTCGACCCGGGAAAATAATTTCATGCTACTCTCCTTTCTTTTTAGCTATCTTCCCGATCTGCAACTCTTCCCAGGGCGTGGTTCCGTCCTTCTCTCTTTTAAAAATGTATTCATCGCTGCTGAGGATGACGATCTCGGCGGTGGTATAAATGGTGCAGCCTTCCAGCAAATGCCCGCCCATGGTTTTACCGCTGCTGTCGCTGATGCTGATGTGGAGATGGGAGCCGTTCACCGAGACCGTTCCGGCCAGGCTCAGGATCTCGAAATGGCCACTGTTGCTGCTGCCGTTGGGCTGATTGGCAAAACGGATATTGTAATTTGTCAGGCTGCCGACAGCCGTACTGATCCAACCAGCTTTAATTTGCTGTTCGTTCACAAGTTTTTGTATCTCCGTCTTCAGGTCCTGCCCGGGTTTAAGACGGAAAGCATGTGTATGGATGTTTTGCATAGCCTTTTTTTGCTGGCAGGAGAATAAGATCGCAGATACTAAAATAAGGAAACAGGTTCTCATTGCAGTAAATTTAGAATACCAAATTGAACCACATAGACACATAGGACACAATAGAAAGACATAGATATTACCTTTTACCTATGTTTTCTATGTGTCTATGTGGTTCCAACTTTATCAACTGTTAAACTTTTGTTGCATACCGGGTGTTATATAAACCATGCCGGTTAACTTTGCGTAAGTAAATGAAAAATTTCCAGCCATGTTAAAAGTTTTATTCATTTCGGTAATGAGTTTTGCAGGATTAAGTTCCTGTGCACAAAAAGACAATTCAGCTAAAACAAAAAAGGATAATAAAATGAATACCTCGACTCCGCTCTCCCTTGATACGGCTACTTTCGGCACCGGATGCTTCTGGTGCACCGAAGCCATCTTTCAGCAACTGGAAGGCGTGGAAAAAGTAACCAGTGGCTACAGCGGCGGCACCGTGGCCAACCCAACCTACGAACAGGTATGCAGCAAAACAACCGGCCACGCCGAATGCCTGAACATTGTATACGACCCCAAAATGATCAGTTTTGATGAGCTGCTGGAAGTGTTCTGGCAAACGCACGACCCCACCACCCTCAACCGCCAGGGCGCCGACGTTGGCACCCAATACCGCAGCGTGGTTTTTTATCACAACGAAGAGCAGAAGGCAAAGACATTAAAATATAAGGCTGAACTGGATAAAAGCGGGGCCTTCAGCAACCCGATCGTAACCACGCTGGAACCCTTCACCGTTTTTTACCCGGCGGAAGACTATCACCAGAATTATTACCGCAACAACACCGGACAGGGATACTGCCAGTTTGTGATCAGGCCCAAAGTGGAAAAATTTGAAAAAGTATTCAAAAACAAACTGAAGAAACATTAACCGCAATACACCGCGGGTGAAAGGAGCTACTTTTTAGCTCCTTTTGCTTTTTCAGGCATGGGGTTGCCGTGGTGGCAGGTGTAGCAGGTAACCGCCTGCACCTCACTGGCCTTCACGTCTTCATTAAAGTGAAAATATTTTTCGTTGATGTCGGCCGTCATCCGCATCATGTTTCGGGTGATCTCTTTTTCGGGCTTATCGTCGGTATGCCAGATCATAGAATCGGCTTTCTTATCATGTACGTGGCAATACTTGCAATCCACATTCAGGCTTGCACAAAAGCCGTCCATGATTTTGTCGAGCGAATCTTCGCTGATGTTCGTTGGCAATACCTGCAGGTTTTTGAACCGGTCGGTGTTGGGAGCCGGGTGCTTAACCGCCGCCACGCCAAGCAACACAAAGGAGGCCAGGGCGACGATGACAATAATTTGTTTTTTTGTTTTCATGACTGCGTTTAGTTTACTGTTTTTTTGTTCGCCTCAGCTCCAGGAGGTTTAAGCTGTTGGGATAAAATTGCTGAATATTTTTATGAACCAGGTGAATCGCCATATCATACCACAGCGGCACCACGGGAGCATCGTTCATCACCAGCTGGTCCATCTGCCGGTAAAGCTGGTACCGCAGCGAATCGTTCTGCTGCGATAAAGCCCGCTCGTACAATACATCAAAGGCCGGGTTTTTATACCGGGTATAATTGGGCGGCGCCGGGTTTCTGCTGTAAAACACACTCAAATAATTTTCGGCATCGGGATAATCTGCTATCCAGCTTCCGCGGAAAAAAGGTGCCTGCGATTTGGATGTTTGTTCCATCAACAGGCTTTTCTGCACCACTTCCACCTCCACCCGGATGCCCGTTTGCATGAGTTCGTTCGCAATATAAGTTCCAAGGTCACCATAAATGGGTATCGTTAACAATTTAATGGCAGGCAGACCCTTCCCGTCGGCAAAGCCCGCTTCCGCCAGCAGCTGCTTTGCTTTGGCGGGGTCGTAATGATATCCAGTTACGAGGGAAGAATCGAAAGAAGGAAGTCCGGCCGGAACAAAACCGCTTTCTGCTGCAATGCCGATGCTGTTCCGTAGATACAGCATCATCTTCCTGCGGTCGAAACCATAGTTGATTGCCTGGCGGATCTTCTGTATCCGCAGGGGCGAATGCTGAACCAGCTCATTTTTTTCATCCACCAGGATGCCGAGGTATTCGATATTGAGGTACGGATGTTTGTGCAGTTCGATCTTATCCCGCCAGTTTTTTTTAAGGTTACCTGTTTTGGTCAGCACTTCGTCTTTAAAGGAAGGGTCAATGTCGTCGATAAAGTCAAGCCGGTTTTGCTGAAACTCCAGGAACTCCGTGGCCTTGCTGTCGTGAAACGAAACGGCAATGCCATCGAGATAAGGGAGGCGGTTGCCGCTGGCATCTGTTTCAAAATACTGCAGGTTCTTTTTTAAGATCAGTGCCTGCCCTTCTTCCCAGGCCACAAAACTAAAAGGCCCTGTGCCCACGGGGTGCCGTCGAAAATCCGTTTTATACATGTCCACCGCTTCCTTCGGAATCACCGAACAGTATTGCATGCTGAGGATACCGAGGATGGACTGGAAGGGATGAATAAGTGTTAACCGGAACGTGCTGTCGTCAACCGCTGTGAATGCATGAACGGAATCCACCCGGTTGTTGAATATCCAGGCACCCGGGCTGGCGGTGCTTTTGTCCATGATTCTGCTGAAGCTGTACTGAACATCCCTGGCCGTCAGTTTTCTTCCCCTGCCCTGTTTAAAACAGGCATCATCGGTAAAAAAAACATCGGTCCGCAGGTGAAAGGTAAACCGGAGGTTATCATCAGATACCTCCCAGCTTTTTGCCAGCGATGGTTTGATCTGCATATTGCT
>DMRT01000204.1 GCA_003455235.1 Chitinophagaceae bacterium | reverse complement strand
CGGTTGCTTTTTTCATGAATCCACCGGGCCACCAGTTCTTTACCCACCCCGTTCTCGCCGGTAATAAGTACCCGGGCATCGGTGGGAGCTACTTTTTCAATCGTGTCTTTTATTTTCTGGATGGGTGCACTCTCTCCCACCATTTCAATCACCTTCCCTACTTTACGCTTGAGCACTTTGGTTTCGGTAACCAGGTTCTGTTTGTCGAGCGCATTGCGCAGGGTGATGAGCAGGCGGTTCAGGTCGGGTGGCTTGCTGATATAATCAAAAGCACCTTTTTTTACGGCTTCCACGGCGGTATCAATGTTTCCATGGCCGCTGATCATTATTACAGGAACATCCGGGTTAACGGCTTTTGACTTTTCGAGGAACTCGATGCCGTCGAGCTTGGGCATTTTGATGTCGCAGAGGACCACATCGTACGCTTTGTCGGAGAATTTTTTCAATCCTTCTTCCCCGTCTCCCGCCTCATCGATCTTATACCCTTCATAGCTGAGGATCTCGCTGAGGGTTTTACGGATCGATTTTTCATCATCGATAATTAAAATATTGGCCATGTGTTTTAAATCTCTTTTATGTGAACCGGCACGGGCAATGCCATGCAGGCAGATGATCAAAAGTAACCAATAGTTGATTAAAATGATTATGCCCTGGTTTTTGAAATCTTGCGAATTGCCAGTACATTTGCAACTCCTTGTTCGGGACGTAGCGCAGCCCGGTAGCGCACACGTCTGGGGGGCGTGTGGTCGCTGGTTCGAATCCAGTCGTCCCGACAAAAAAAGCCTTTGCATTTGCAGAGGCTTTTTTATTACCACCTGCAGTAAAATCTCTACTTTACAGGATATGAGCCAAACCGAGATACTCAGAAAATCTGTCACATCCATTTATCATCCGGGAGATGCCGCCCTGGAGGCTTTCCTTTCCATCTGGCAGGAAGAACAGGCCCCCCGCAAAACAATCCTTACCCGGTCGGGTGAAGTGGAACGGAGCCTGTATTTCATCACCGAAGGCATCCAGCGGGTATATTATTATGATGAACAGGACCGGGAAGCTACGATTGTGTTCACATATGCACCTTCTTTCGGGGGTGTGGCCGATAGTTTTCTGACGCAGACCCCTTCCCGTTTTTTTGTAGAAACGCTGACGCCTTGTACTTTTTTAAAAACCGGGTTCAGGCAACTCGACGAACTGATGAAAGCGCATCATTCCATTGAGCACCTCATCCGCATCTCCACCAATTACGCCTTTGCCGGAGTGCTGGAACGGATGATTGAAGTACAATGCTTTACTGCCGAAGAAAAGTTCAGGGCATTGATGAAACGCAGTCCGCATATCCTCAACATGATCCCGCACAAATACATCGCCAACTACCTCGGCATGGATGCCACCAACTTCAGTAAGCTGCTTGGGAAAATAAGACTCTGAAGAATTTGAACCACATAGGCATATTGCAGACATAGAAGTCACATCTGAATGTTCTATGCCGCCTGTCTTTCTATACAGTTCAGATAATTCCGCCGAAAATCTTGGTATTTACCAATAATTAGTTTTTGAAGACAGAACAATTTTGTGTCAACAAAAAACAATTATTATGAAGTATCAATCAAAAGTATTACTGGACAACCTGTTTACACAAACAGAAATCCTGCTCAACAAAGCCATCAGCGAATGGCAGCTACAGCCCGCTGAATTTTTCACGGCGCAACCCGGCCCCGGTAAATGGAGTGCTGCCCAGTGCCTGGAACACCTAAACAGTTATGGCCGCTATTACCTGCCCGCCATAGAAAAAGCCATCGGCCGTGAAAAGGAAGAACTGTACTACACGCATTTTAAGAGCGGCTGGCTGGGTAATTATTTTTACAAACTTATGCTGACGGACCTCTCGGGCAACCCAACCAAAAAAATGAACGCTCCCAAAGCACACCGTCCGGCCGGGCAGCTGAACAGCACCCAGGTGCTCAGCGAATTCATCAGCCAGCAGGAACAGCTGCAGCAGCTCCTTATTCTCTCCCGGAAGAAAAACCTGAACAGCATCCGCATTCCCATCTCCATTGCTTCGTTCATTAAACTGAAACTGGGTGATGTGCTGCTGTTTTACACCGCCCATATCAACCGCCATATATCGCAGGCCGAACGGGCCATGAAAGCTGCCGGATACCAGCCGGAAAAAACCGTACCGCTTTACCGGCCGGCAAACCGGGTGATGGCCTGATCTGAAAATACAGTTCATCCGCCTGCTTCATCATTTCATTCAGCTGTTCATTGATAAAAAATCGAGGTATCCGGAATTTTGGTCCATCAATCACTTTAAAAAAGTAAAGCCATGAAACGTTACAACATCTTCTACCAGATTCATAAAGGACTCAGAGCAATGCTCTATGAATCCGCCATCCTGGTTCAGCAAACCGATTTCAGCAATGAGGAAGAAACCGCCGGTATTGCCGGTCGCCTTGGCCAGGTGGTGCAGCTGTTCGACAAACACGCCCATTCCGAGGATACCAATATCCTCGATAAGATTGAATCACTGGAACCATCAGTGGCCACGCTGTTTGCCGAAGAACATGTAAAGGATCACATCCTCAGCAACCGGCTTACCGCATTAATCAACATGCTGCAGTCTGCCGGCTCTGCTGCAGAAAAAGAAGAACTGGGCAGCGCCATCCGGGTGGCATTCACCGAGTTCGTGGTATTTAACCTGGAACACATGGCCAAGGAAGAAAGGGAACTGAACAAGCTTTTATGGGACCATTTCACCGATGAAGATCTGCATGCCGTAACCATGCAGATCATCTCCGGGATTTCACCCGACCTGCTGCAGTCATACAACTACTGGATGATGCGTGGACTGAGCAACAACGAAATCAGCAGCTGGCTGATACAGGTCAAGAACACAGCACCCGATGGAGTTTTCAACGGACTGATGCAGCTGGCCGAAGCCGAACTCCCGTACGAGCGCTTCGCCCTCATTACCGAATCACTTACAGAAGGCGCCATGCTGGCCGATTAAGTATTTATCGTATAACCATAAAAAACAAAAGCCATGAAAGTAAAAACAATCCTTGCCGCATTACTCCTTGTTGCATCAACCGGGGTATTTGCACAAACTGCCGAAAAAAAACAGGCAGTTAAAAAAACAGAAGTATCGTCCTTTAAAAGCATTGATGTGGATGCACAGATCGATGTGGTTCTCATTGAAGATACAAAGCCAGGTGGCATTTACCTGGTGGGCGAAGAAAAGCTGTTCGGCGACATCAAGCTGGCAGTAAAAGACGGCGAGCTGCAGATCACTTCCCGTAAAGACATGAACTACAAATCACGTATCACCGTGGAAGTACATGTGAACGGGCTGGAAAAAATAACCGTACAGAAAGAAGCCGTGGTATTCTCCGGCAACACCATCCGCTCCGGCAAGATCAGCGTATTGCTGGTGGGCGGCGGTAAAGCAAGCCTGAAGTCGAGCGGCGACATCAGCATCAGTTCCGGCGAAGACACCGAACTGATGGTGCTGCACAAAACAGCCGGTGTAACCGTGGTAAACAAATAATACTAATAAAGGATAACAGGTAGTTTGAATGAGACAGGGGCCCCATGGCTCCTGTCTTTATTTACGGGAAATGAAGCCCTGGTTTCGCATCCTGAGTTTTTTTTAGGATATTTGCCCAATCTCCTGAAAAATGAAGGTATTAATCAAGCAAGCGCAGGTAATTTCTTCTTCCTCTCCTTTTAACGGGCAAACCAAAGACATTTTGATCGATGACGGCAGGATCGTAAAGATTGCTGATGCCATTACCGAAAAAGCCGGGCAGGTGATTGAGGAGAAAGGGCTATGCGTGAGCGTGGGCTGGATGGATGTATTTGCTGATTTTGCCGACCCGGGATCGGAATACAAGGAAACCATCGCCTCCGGCGCCAAAGCAGCGGCAGCCGGCGGATTCACCGACGTGATGCTGATCCCCAATACCCAGCCCGTTACCGACAGCAAGCCACAGGTTGATTATATTGTACACAAGGCAAAAGACACAGCCGTTTCCATTCACCCCATCGCCGCCATTACCAAACAAACCGAAGGAAAGGAACTGGCGGAGATGTACGACATGCAGCAGACAGGTGCCATAGCTTTCAGCGACGGCATACACCCGGTTCAGAATTCGGGGTTATTATTGAAAGCATTGCAATATGTGAAAACAGTGGGCGGAACGGTGATACAACTGCCCGATGATACCAGCATTGGTGCCAACGGCCTGATGAATGAAGGACTCATCTCCACCCAGATGGGCTTACCCGGAAAACCGGCCATGGCCGAAGAACTGATGGTGGCCAGGGATATCAAGCTCACCCGCTATGCTGCCAGCAAACTGCACTTTACCGGTGTTTCATCGCCCAAAAGCATGGAATACATACGGCGGGCAAAAGAAGGCGGCATAAATGTCAGCTGTTCCATCACACCTTACCAGGTATTCTTCTGCGATGAAGACCTGCAGGAATACGATACCAACTTAAAACTCAACCCGCCCCTCCGCAATAAAACAGACATGCTTGCCATGAGAAAGGCATTGCTGGATGGAAACATCGACTGCATCGCTTCTCATCACCTGCCACAGCATTGGGATGCCAAGACCTGCGAGTTTGAATACGCCAAACCGGGCATGATCAGCCTGGAAACAGTGTTTGCTGTTGTTACCAGCTTGGGATTACCTGCCGGGCTTTTTGTAGAAATGCAGGCCGTGAATACAAGAAAGATATTCGGGCTTCCCATCCCGGAAATAAAAGAAGGCGAAAACGCCTGTCTCACCCTGTTCAATCCCACGGCCTCCTTTACATACGACCCCGCGGGGATAAAATCAAAATCAAAGAATTCGCCGTTTACCGGGAAAGAGCTGAAAGGGAAAGTAACCGGCATCATCCATAAAGGACAAACAGCACTGAACTGATATGCTTCCGTTAAATGCATCCAAAAGAGGACTGATCACCGGTATGCTGATGATCGCCATCATCCTGCTGTTTTATTACGGGCTTAAGTATCCCCTCAACGGCAACGAGCAGTACCTTATTTACAGCGTGTATGTGGCCGGCATTGTGTGGAGCCTGTGGGCATACATGCGCTCGCAGGAAGGAACTCCCACCTTTAAAGAATATTTTTCAACCGGTTTCCGCACTTTTATTGTGGTTACCCTGTTGATGGTGCTGTTTACCTTTATCTTCTTTAGTTTTGATACAGCGTACCGGGAGTCGGGCATTGCAGCCAATAATAAACTACTTTTGGCGGAAGGCAATCATACGCCGGCCGAAATCGAAAGCAATGCGCAGCAGCTGCGGAAGATATTTATGCCCATGATGCTGGGGATCACCACATTCAAATACCTCATCCTGGGCGCTTTGATCACCGCCGTGGGCGCTGGTTTTTTAAGTCAACGAAAACAATAAACAACAGGCATGGACCTTTCAATTGTAATACCGGTTTATAACGAGGATGAATCTTTGCCTGAACTGAGTGCATGGATCGGCCGGGTGATGACGGAAAATAATTTTTCGTACGAAATGATCATGGTGGATGACGGCAGTACCGACAATTCGTGGAGCGTGATTGAAGAACTCCGCAGCGGGAATGCGAACATTAAAGGAATAAAATTCCAGCGCAATTACGGCAAAAGTGCCGCCCTCAATGAAGGATTCAAA
>DMRT01000096.1 GCA_003455235.1 Chitinophagaceae bacterium | reverse complement strand
CCCAGTGTGAGTTATACCGAGAAATGGTACCAGGAAAAATTCCTGCTCAGCTGGGATGCAGCCAATAAAAAATTAGATACCAGCATTAAGAAGGGATTTTATACCGCCCGTGAAATGAACTTTGGCCTGGGCGTGTCTACCCGCATCTTCGGGTTGTTCACGTTCGGAAAGAAAAGCCCGGTAAAAGCAATAAGGCATGAACTGCGCCCGCAATTTTCGGTGAGTTATAAGCCTGATATGAACCGTAGATTCTGGTATTCCACACAGGTGGATACTTTCGGCACCATTAGGAGAAATTCGGTATACCAGCGGGGTGTTTTCGGCGCATTTGGAGAAGGTAAATTCGGGGGCATCAGTTTTGGTATCGACAATAACCTGCAGATGAAAGTCCGCAACCGGAAAGATACCAGCGCTGATGCGATGAAGAAAGTAACTCTCATTGATGGGTTCAGCATCACCAGCAGTTATAATTTCCTGCAGGACTCTTTCCAGCTTGCTCCTTTCAACATTAACATGCGTACCAATCTTTTTGACAAGATCAGTATATCCGCCAATGCCATTGTGGTTCCTTACCTGACGAATGATCGGGGCGAATTCATTGATAAGCTGGTATGGAACCGGAAAATTTCCCTTGGTAAAATGACCAGCGGTAGCATCGCCTTGCAGAGCCAGTTCAAAGGCGGCGATAAAAGTGAAAAGCTGCCCAATACCAACCCGGTGCTTAACCAGGTGAATCCATACACCGGCATGCCGCTGGATGAATACCAGCAGGAAGCGGCTTATATCCGCAATAACCCGGGCGAGTTTGCCAACTTCAATATTCCGTGGAGCATCAGTCTTTCCTACGCCCTTAACTATTCCCGCATACCGAATGGACTGGGTACCGGCTATAAGGGTTACGTTACCCAAAACGTTACCTGGTCGGGTACGCTCAATCTTACACCCAAGTGGCAGATCGGGGTGAATGGTTCATACAACATCACCGATAAGCAGCTGGGCATGATCAGCATGTACCTTACCCGTGAGATGCATTGCTGGCAGATGTCCATTAATCTATCGCCGGTGGGTAAATCAAGATTCTTTACAATCACCATTAACCCGAAGTCGGGTTTGTTGAGAGACCTTCGCATTAACCGGACGAGGTATTTCTATGATCTGTAAAACAGGATCATTTCTTAGTGTATTCTTCCAGCATAATGTTATACACCTTTTCTTTCAATTGCTCCACGCTGATATTGGCAGATGAAACCGGAGGTAAGAATTGCATGGATAAACGGGTGGGCAGAAAAAAGAATTTTTTATGGATGGGCATGGCTTCTTTTGTTCCCCTGATTACGCAGGGAACAATGTCCTTTTGTGCGGCCGCTGCCAGGCGGAAAGCGCCGTCGTAAAATGGTTTGATGGGTTTGTCGCTGCGGTTGCGGGTTCCTTCGGGGTAGATACACATGTGCATGCCCGAGGACAGCACTTTTTTCATGGCATCAAAACTTTTGCCGCGGCTTTTTTCATCTTTACGGTCAACCAGCACCGATCCCTTGCTGTAAAAAGCACCGAACAGCGGGATTTTTGCAAAAGAAGCTTTGGCAATGGTTTTATTGGGGCCAGGTACATAGGGCGCCGATAAAGGCACATCTAAAAAAGCATTGTGGTTGAATACCACCACATAGGTTTCTCCTTTCCTAAAATGTTCTTTGCCGCGGATGGTTACGGGGCATCCCACCACAAACAGCCACACATTCATCCAGGCCCTGGCAATACGGATAAAATAATCCTGCCCTTTGGGGTCCTTAACCAGGTGTGTAAGCATTGCCGGGATGATGATGACGAGGAAACTGATGAGAAAAGTAATGAGTCCCCAGCATGCCCAGATATGTCCGAAAATGTTTTTGACGAATTTCATTCCGGCAAATCTACGGTGTTAATAGTTTCCAGTCGATGGGGGCTATGCCCTGTTTTACCAGCAACTCATTTGTTTTTGAAAAATGTTTGCAGCCAAAGAAACCTTTGTCGGCCGAAAAAGGAGAGGGATGTGCCGCCTTCAGCACAAAATGTTTGGTTTCGTCGATGAGGATCTGTTTGTCCTGCGCAAAGCGTCCCCACAACAAAAACACGATGCCTTTTTTTTCATCCGATATTTTCTGGATTACGGCATCGGTGAATTCGGCCCAGCCGCTTTTGGCATGACTGAAAGGTTCGTTGGCCCGAACCGTTAAGGCAGCGTTGAGCAGCAGTACTCCTTGTTCGGCCCAGCGGGTGAGGTTTCCATAGGACGCGGGCATGGCAACGCCGATGTCGTTTTGTATCTCTTTGAAAATATTTACGAGCGATGGCGGGGGTTTGATGCCGTTGGGAACAGAGAAGCTGAGCCCGTGAGCCTGCCCGGCGCCGTGGTACGGATCCTGGCCAAGCAATACCACTTTAACTTTTGAAAAAGGCGTTTGATTAAAGGCATTGAAGATAAGGGAGCCCGGGGGGTAGATGGTCTTGCCGGCTGCTTTTTCTGTTTTCAGGAAGGTAACCACCTGCTGGAAGTAGGGTTTGCTGAATTCATGCTGCAACACTTCTTTCCATGATGATTCAATTTTTACTTCCATTGCTGTAGAGATTACATGCAAAGTAAAAATTTCTTAGCTTTGCGGCAGCAAAAAATGGTCTGGTAGCTCAGCTGGATAGAGCATCAGCCTTCTAAGCTGAGGGTCATTGGTTCGAATCCAATCCAGATCACATCATTTTTTCAACGCTACGTAATATGAAGTCCTGATTTAACCCGGAGAACACTGCTTGTGCATGTAAAAGGAAACTATTCCTCTCTTCGGGTCTTTCTCTCTTAAACAGCTTCCTCCGGAAGTATTTCGCTATTTTTAATTTTTATCAATAATGACTGAATCAATCAATCAGGAGAAAATATCTTTTTTTAAACTCTTCAAACAGGCAATACGGGGTGATGTAAAGGATTTCACCACCGGCAGCATTGACCGGGCTATCTTTCTGCTGGCCGTACCCATGGTGCTGGAAATGGTGCTGGAAGCCACGTTTGCACTTGTGGACATTTATTTTGTAAACAAGGTTGACTCAAAAGCATCAGCCACTGTGGTGCTTACCGAAGGGTCGTTGACCATCCTCTATTCCATTGCCTGGGGCTTATCGATGGGCATTACGGCCATGGTGGCACGAAGGGCAGGGGAGAAGAATTTCAACGGTGCTTCCCTGCTTGCGGCACAGGGCATCATCATTGCTGCTGCATTTTCCATACTTGTTAGCATCACCGGTATTTTCTATTCCAAAGAACTGCTTTCTTTCATGGGCGGATCAGATCAACTGGTGAAGGAAAATTACCGGTTTACCCAGATCATGCTTACTGGAAATGTGGTGATCATGCTGCTGTTTGTAAACAATGCCATTTTCCGGGGTGTGGGCGATGCCTCCATTGCCATGCGTTCCTTGCTGGTGGCCAACCTCATCAACATTGTGCTGGATCCTTTATTGATTCTTGGTATCGGGCCTTTCCCGAAAATGGGAGTTACCGGTGCGGCGGTTGCCACCACCATCGGTAGAAGCGTGGGTGTTTTGTACCAGCTGTATCATTTGTTCAATGGAAAGAACCTGGTAAAACTTGCCACAAGTTATTTCGTGCCCGACTTTAAAGCGATGGGGCACATCCTTAATACGTCGTTCGGCGGTATGTTCCAGTTTATCATCGGCAGTTGCAGCTGGATCTTTCTGATCAAGATTGTTTCGCAGGTAGGAGATACTGATGCCATGAAGGAATCCATCACATCGGGATATGGCACCGCCATCCGGATCTGTATATTCACCATTTTACCGGCCTGGGGTATTGCCAATGCAGCCGCCACACTTACGGGGCAAAACCTGGGTGCCGGCCAGGCTGGCAGGGCTGAGAAATCGGTATGGAGGAGTGCCTTTCTTACGTTCTGCTTTTTCGGGCTGGTGGCCATTATGTTCTTTTCGCTGGGAGAAACCTTCATGCGGTTTTTTACGAGTGACGAAGCCGCGGTAAAGGAAGGAACCAGGTGCCTGTACATCCTGTCGATCGGGTATATGTTCTTTGCCTATGGCATGGTGCTTACACAGGCATTCAACGGGGCAGGAGATACCCGTACACCAACCTATATCAACATCTTTATCTATTGGCTATTTCAGATACCGCTGGCCTACCTGCTGGCTACCTATCTTAAGATGGGAACTACGGGGGTTTATGTGGCTATAAATGTGGCCGAAACAGCCCTGGCAATTGTGGCCATAATCATCTTCAAAAAGGGTAAATGGAAGCTGGTAAAGGTCTGATTTTGACTATTTTTGGGTGAATAAGAAATTTGTATGCAAATTTTGCCTTTCCATTAATTTAACATTATATTTGCACATAACTCAGACAAAAATTTTAATAAAATTGAAGTTTATGAAACAAAAACTAACGCTAATTCTGGCATTAACTCTCTTAGCCACAAGTGGTTTTTCCCAGAAAAAAATGAGTAACGGCAGCAAGAAAGGAACACTTTTGGGCCTGCATTACAACATGGCTGATTTTAATGCTCCTATCGGTATTAAAAACCCCAGCACCGGAAAGACTTACAGCAAACTCAGAGATATGGACAAAGGGTTCTCTATTTCCTACTGGAGAGGCCTGAGGTCTAAAATCGATTTCTCTCTGAAACTGAGCGGAATGTTCCGTGATTACAGTGCTGTAAATTCAGGCCAGACTCAAAAAACTGATATTGGTATCGAACTCGAACCAAGCATCAACCTGCGTCCTTTCGACGACGGAGCGTTAATGAACCCATTCCTGACTGTAGGTGTTGGCGCCGGATACTATACTGATAAATTTGCCGGTTATGTACCTGCTGGTCTTGGTTTACAAATTAACCTGAACAGCGCAACATACATTCTTGCACAGGCTCAATACAGGTGGACACTGAAAAAATCGGTATTAGGCGATCACCTGTTCTATTCAGTGGGTCTTGCACAGAACATTGGAAAAGAAAAAGTAAAGCCTGTGGCTCCTCCTCCTCCGCCACCACCACCACCACCAGCTGACCGCGATGGCGACGGCGTTCTGGACGTGGATGACAAATGCCCGGATGTAAAAGGTCTTGCTTCTTTGAAAGGTTGCCCCGACCGTGATGGTGACGGCATTGCTGATGCAGATGACAAATGCCCGGATGTTGCCGGCTTGGCACGCTACCAGGGTTGCCCGATCCCGGATACAGATAAAGACGGTATCAACGACGAACAGGATAAATGTCCTACCGTTCCAGGTGTTGCCCGTTACCAGGGTTGCCCGATTCCGGATACCGATGGTGATGGTGTAAACGACGAAGAAGATAAATGTGTAAACGAAAAAGGACCTGCCTCTAATTACGGTTGCCCTGTAATCGACGAAAAAATCGTTGAGCGTGTAAATAAAGCTGCACAGAACGTATTCTTTGCAACAGGAAGCGATAAACTCCTGGCTAAATCATTCCCTAAACTGAATGACGTGGTTAGCATCCTGAAAGAAAATCCTTCTTACAAAGTGAACATCGATGGTCACACCGATGACGTTGGTAAGGATGAAAACAACCAGGTATTGTCTGAGAAAAGAGCTTCTTCTGTAAAAGCATACCTCGTAAGCAAAGGCATCGACGAAAGCCGCCTTACTTCAACCGGTTATGGCGAAACCAAACCAGTTGCTGATAACAAAACAGCAGCCGGCCGTGCCAAGAACAGAAGGGTTGAAATGACCGTAAGGAATTACTAATCGAGAACGGATTCCAAATGATAAAAAAAGTCCCCGGTTATGCCGGGGACTTTTTTTATCCATCAAGTAAAAAATAAGGAGGGATTATTTCGCCTTTTCTTCCAGCTGCATCAGCTTTTCAAACGCCACTTCATAATCGGCATTCAGTTTCTGAAGTTCGGCTGCGGTATTCTTGTAGGCAGTTTCTGTTTCAACAAAACGGTTCTTATTGTTGTAAACGGCCGGAGAGGCCAGGTCCGCTTCCAGTTGGGTCTTCTGCTGGTTGAGCCTGGCGATCTTTTCTTCCAGCTGGTTAAAAAGATTCTTTTGTTTCTGCAATTCTTTTTTCAGGTCTTTATCGATGGAATTGCGCTGAACCGGTTTCTCCGGTTCTTTCTGTTTCTTTTCCGGTTGAACCTCGGGCTGAACAGGTTTGGGCGCTTTTGCTTCTTTTGCTTTTTCTGCGTCCCTTCTTTCTTTCCAGTCTTCCCATTCCTTATAGGTTCCTTTGAACTCCCGTATCTTATGATCTTCTATCTCCCATATCTTGTTGGCGATGCGGCTGATAAAATAACGGTCGTGGCTCACGAGTACAATGCTGCCTTCGTATTTATTCAGGGCTTCAATCAATAGTTCCACCGAATGCAGGTCGAGGTGGTTGGTAGGTTCATCCAGTAAAAGAAAGTTGGCCTTGCTTACAATTGTTTTGGCCAGTGCCACCCGTGCCTTTTCACCTCCGCTCAGCACTTTAATTTTCTTATCAACATCATCCCCGCTGAATAAGAAGCATCCCAGCAAGCTACGCAGCTCAAGATCATTCTTGCCGCTGCGGCTGCTCTGCATTTCTTCCAGGATATTGTTGTTGATATCAAGTGCTTCCAGCTGGTGCTGGGCATAGAATGAATCATCCACGTTATGGCCCCAGATGCGTTCGCCGGTAAACGGCTCGGTGCCGGCAATGATGCGCAGCAATGTTGATTTACCCTTCCCGTTTGCACCAATCAGCGCCACTTTATCGCCCCGGTCAATTTCTGCCCCGGTATCTTCAATGATTTTCAGGTTACCAAAACTTTTGGAAACATGTTTCAGTGTGCACAGGGTGCGGCCGGGTTGTTTATCCACCGAAAAATTGATGCGGATATTCGGCCGTTCTATTTCCACGTCTTCAATGCGTTCCAGTTTATCGAGCCGCTTAACAATACTTTGTGCCTGTGCCGCCTTACTGGCCTTTGCCTTAAAGCGTTCCACAAAACGTTCCTGCTGGCGGATATAATCCTGCTGGTTCTCGTAGGCCTTTTTTTGAATATCGATTCGCATGGCTTTTTCCGTTTCGTAAAACGAATAATTGCCGGTATAAAAATGCAGTTGCTGCTGGTACAGCTCTACCACCTTGGTCACCATACGGTCGAGGAAATACCGGTCGTGACTAACGATTACTACGGCACCAGGATAATGCTGCAGGTATTTTTCAAGCCATTCAATACTGGGAAGGTCGAGGTGGTTGGTGGGTTCATCCAGCAGCAGCACATCGGGATGCATTAATATCATCTTGGCCAGCAGCACACGCATGCGCCAGCCACCGCTGAACTGTTTATAGGGCTTCTGCAGGTCGGCATTGGCAAAACCAAGCCCCTGCAGTATCTCTTCCGTTTTGTGATGAATGTTATAGCCATCCAGCACTTCCATTTCGTGCAGGCGGTCGGCATAATCATGTGCCAGGGATTCATCGCCTGTTTCTTCCAGCTTTTTCCCGATTTCTTCAATTTCCTTTTCCAGTTGTTTTACCCGCTCGAAAGCCCCCATGGCCACATCCAGGATGGAATCTTCGGTATCAAAACTTAGTAAATCCTGGTGCAGGAACCCGATGGTGGTCTCCCTTCCTTTTTCCACGGTTCCTTTTGCCGGGCTGTATTGGCCGGTAAGCACCTTCAGGAGGGTGGATTTACCGGTACCATTATACCCGATAAGCCCAATGCGTTCATTGGGCTGGATGTGCCAGGTGGCATCTTCCACAATGGTACGGGCACCAAATTCAAACGTCACGTTTTGTAATCCTAAAAGCATGTACTGATTTTACGGCCGCAAAAATAACGATTATCGAACCTCCGGCACCAATTCCTGTTATAATAACAAAAAATCCTTGTTCCGGCGAGGAACGTATGTTGGTACAGGTTAGATTTGTACAAAATACTTACCGTTATGAAAAAAATTCTGTGGATACTGGCACTGCTGATCCTGGGCATTGGTGGATTTTACTGGTATAAATTCAGCAATGCCGGCAAAGGAGCCGATGGACCTAAACAACAGCCGCTTGCCCTTAAAAAACATTCAGACCAGTTCAACCAGGCGGTTGCCTCTGCTATGAATGCCTATTTTTCCATGAAAGATGCGTTTGTGGATGCTGATACCACAAAAGTGAAGGATGGTTGCCGCCGGTTCATCCAGTTGCTCGACAGTATTCCAATGGCGGAACTGAAGACTGATACACTTAATATATACGATGCAGCCGTGGCTACCCAGGGAGATATCAAAAGCAGTGCGCAATCCGTGCTGCAGCAAAGCGATATCACCGAAATGCGGAAAGATTTCAGCAGCGTATCGGAAAACCTGTACCCGTTTTTCCGTACCATTAATTACGAAGGCGAAAAAATGTACTGGCAAAACTGCCCGATGGCCTTTGGAGAAGACAAGGGGGCCAACTGGATCAGCAGTACTGTGGAGATCGTCAATCCTTACCTGGGTAAAAATCACCCGGAGTATAAAGCAACCATGCTTCATTGCGGTGAGGTGAAAGACACCATCAAAGCCAAATAAGGAGGTGTTTTACCAACCGGCTGCGCATTGAATAAACAGCTATGAAAATTTTTCCTGTTATCATCATTCTGTTCCTGTGCCCTGTAACCTCGTTTGCGCAAACCAGGCATACCATCAGTGGGTACATCAGGGATTCTCTGAATGGCGAGACCTTGATTGGCGCCACAGTATCGGTAAAAGGTCAGTCGAAAGGCATCAGCAGTAATCAATACGGCTTTTTCTCCATTACGCTCGAAGACGGAAACTATTCACTTATCTGCACCTATATTGGGTACCGGGAACGGTTGGTTGAACTGAAACTCGACCGGGATCAGCATATTAACTTTCTGGTAGTGCCCAAATCGTACCAGTTTGAAGAGGTGGTGGTAAGTTCAAAAAAACGGGATGCCAACGTGAAGAATGCACAGATGGGTAAATTCACTTTGCCCATGGAACAGATCAAGTCGGTTCCGGCTTTTTTGGGAGAAGTGGACCTGCTGAAAACGGTGCAGTTTCTGCCGGGAGTGCGCAATGCAGGTGAGGGTAGTGCGGGCATTTATGTACGGGGCGGGGGACCGGATCAGAACCTCATCTTACTCGATGATGCACCGGTGTATAATACCGGTCACCTGTTTGGCTTCTTTTCCATCTTCAATGCGGATGCCATCAAAAATGTTTCACTGATAAAGGGAGGCATGCCGGCCCAATACGGCGGAAGGCTTTCGAGTGTGCTGGATGTTTCCATGAAAGAAGGAAATAACCAGAAACTGCAGGTGGATGCCGGCCTGGGGGTGATCGCTTCCCGGCTTTCCATACAGGGACCCATCAAAAAAAACAAGTCCTCGTTCATCATCTCTGCACGGCGTACCTATATTGATGCGATCATGAAGCCCTTTGTAAAGAAGACAAGCCAGTTTCATGGGTCCGGTTATTATTTCTATGACCTGAATGCGAAGGTGAATTATATTTTCTCCGAGAAAGACCGGCTGTACCTGAGCGGTTATTTCGGAAGAGACGTATTTGATTTTGAAAACAGCAAACAAAGCCTCAAAATAAATATTCCCTGGGGCAATGCCACCGGAACACTGCGCTGGAATCATGTGTACAACCAGAAATTATTCGGCAACACGACGCTGGTATACAACGATTATAATTTCACCTTCAATGCCGCACAGAATATTTTTGAACTGAAGCTGGCTTCCGGTATCCGCGATATCAGCCTCAAGCAGGATTTTGACCTGTATCCCTATACCGGGCATATCCTCAAGTTCGGCGGCATCTATACCTACCACAAGTTTACTCCTTCGGTGGTGAGCGGTAAGCAGGACTCCACTATTTTTAAACCCAACAATGCACAGATCAAATACGGTCATGAAGCCGCTGTTTATCTGCAGGACGATTGGGAAGTAAATGAAAAGCTGAAAGTAAATGCAGGGATACGCTACAGCTGGTTTCAGCAGATTGGCCCGTACAAAATTTATACAACTGATGATAACGGAAACAGAACAGACAGTACGGTTTTTGGAAGCGGGAAAGGAGTGAAGAATTATGGCGGACTGGAACCCCGGCTCACCATCCGGTATGCATTGAACGATGAAACCTCCCTGAAAGCATCGGTTACCAGGAACCTGCAATACATTCACCTGGTAAGTAATGCCGG
>DMRT01000070.1 GCA_003455235.1 Chitinophagaceae bacterium | reverse complement strand
GCACCCACCAGATACGGGTACACATGCAGCTGATCGGCCACCCGTTATTCAACGATGAGTTTTATGGTGGTGATAAAATTGTGAAGGGAACCGTATTTACTAAATACAAACAGTTTGTCGACAATTGCTTTGCCCTGTGCCCACGCCACGCCCTGCATGCCCGGGAACTGGGTTTTATTCACCCGGCCACACAAAAACCGGTTCATTTTGAAGCACCGCTGCCGCAGGACATGGATGCCGTGATTGAAAAATGGAGAAAATACATCGGTCACCAGGCCCACTAAACAAAGAAGTTTTTTTTTAAAAAATACATAATATACCTGCTCCATGAAAAGAGCATTATTCTTATTCCTGCTTGTTGCGGCTTCAATTCCTTCTGCTGCACAGTTCCCGGCAGTGCCAGACAGCGTGTATGCTTTCATCAAGCGAAACAATATATTCCGCAATTCCATTAACTGGCAGCAGACAGATGCGGATTTTCACGCCTGCATCCGTTCTTCCAAAACACTAAACGACACAATGAACTGTTTTGTGAATGTGCTGAAACAGCTTAACGATGTTCACAGTTCTTTTATGATCAATGGCCGGTACTATGGCCATTATAACCCGCTGGAAGATTCAGTATATAAACGCATCAAACCAACCCGGGAACGGGCAGAAGCTGTTACCGGCATGTTTTACAGCACAGTGCTGGAGAAAAAATACGGGTACCTGGTGGTTCCCGCTATCAGTGCCTGGGGAAATGAAGAAATAAACCGGTATGCACAGGCCCTGCACGATACCGTCTGCCGGCTGAGCAGCCACACACTCGGGGGATTCATCATCGACCTGCGGCTCAACAGCGGTGGCAATATGTACCCGATGCTTGCGGGGCTCAGTTCTTTTTTGGGGAACACGGCGATCGGGTACGAAACAGATATTGACAACAACGTGGTGCGTAAATGGCAGATCCGCAACAATGATTTTTTCAGCAACGATTACCAGGCCACCAGCATTAAAGCGGCCTGCCACACAGATAACAGTCAACTGCCCGTGGTGATCCTTACCGGCCCCGTAACCGGAAGTTCGGGCAGCATGACGGCCATTGCATTTAAGCAACGGCCACGCACCTATTTCATCGGAGAACCAACGGCCGATGGGTACACTACGTCTAACGGTTTTTTCCAGTATCCGCCCAACCTGTCGATCAACCTGGCATCTTATTTTGTAGCCGACCGGAAAATGAATGTATACAGGCGGACCGTTGACCCGGACCTGCTAATGTATACAACCGATAACTTCGGCCAACTGATGAGTGACGAAAAAATAAAGGCTGCCATTGCCTGGCTTTCAAAATAAAACACATGGAACCAAGAGAACTTATACGAAAATGGGTGGACACCTTCAACACCGCCAATGCTGATGCCCTGGCTGAATTTTATGCCGATGATGCCATCAATCACCAGGTGGTGGCCGATCCCCTCGTTGGCAAAGAAGCCATCAAGCAGATGTTTACCACGGAATTCAGCCGGGCTACCATGGTTTGCATCATTGAAAATATTTTCCAGGACGGGGAATGGGGCATGCTGGAATGGAAAGACCCGCTGGGATTAAGAGGCTGCGGCTTCTTCCACATCGTGAATGATAAAATTGTATTCCAGCGTGGTTACTGGGATAAACTCTCTTTCCTTAAGCAACAGGGCTTAACTGAATAATTGAAAATTATGAACCACATAGACCAATGGCCTATGTGGTTCAGATATTATTTAATCAACCCCTCCTTTTCTTGTCGGCGACCGTTGCTCCGGCCACTTACCCGGCTCACCCGTACGTGGGTTGGCTGGCAATACAATCTTATCACGCTGTGTTCTGTTCGGGTCTTCGCAGGCCATGTAAACAAGAATGGCTGTAAGGATTGCATTGTTGCGTACATCGTCAAACACAATCTTATCATAAGTATCCCGGTTGGTATGCCAGGTATAGCTTCCATACAACCAGCTGTTGGAACTGAGGCTGAATGCCGGTACTCCCGCCGCCACAAAAGATGCGTTATCGGATCCGCCTCCTGCCGGCGATCCCGGGAACCTGGTTTCCAGCGCCTGCTTATAACCGGCCGGCACCCTCGCCAGCCAACGACCGATGTAATCATAAGAATGCAGGAAACCGGCCCCACCAATGGTAACCACCCGGCCTGTTCCGTTATCCTGGTTAAAAAGAGCCTGCATGTTTTTAATGATATCCGGATGATCTTCCACAAATGCACGGGAACCATTCAACCCCTGTTCCTCACTTCCCCAATGACCAACGAGTATGGTACGCTTTGGGTTAGGATAGATCTTTTTAAGTATCCGCATGGTTTCCATCATAACCAGCGTACCGGTTCCATTGTCGGTTGCTCCCGTGCCGCCATCCCATGAATCAAAATGGGCCGACAGCATCACGTATTCGTCGGGCAATTCAGATCCTTTTATTTCGGCTATGGTATTGTAAGTGGGCATCATGCCCAGTTCTTTTGAATCGGCCCGAACGCTGATCGTTGGATTTTTACCTGATTCCACCAGGCGGTACAGCAACCCGTAATCTTCCAGCCCGATGTCGATGGTGGGGATCTTCTTAGTCTTTGCATCAAAAATCTTGTTCACCCCAAAACCGGCCGACCAGTTGGAACCAACGATACCAACCGCCCCTGCTTTTTCCAGTGCGAGGGCCAGCGTGCTGTTTGTCAGCCCCGTTTTACTGATCCGTTTGCGCCAGGCATCCTGCTGGGCCGTACGTTCTTTCTTCATCTTCTCCACCGATTCCTTGGTGCCAAATTCATCCCAGTTATAATCGGGCCGCCCCGTAGGCTGCTTCATCGATATCATCACGAATTTCCCTTTCACAGCCGGCAACCAGTTTTGAAAGGCCATCGAATCGGCCAGGTCGGGAATAATGACGAGCCCGGCCGTAATGGATTTACCAGCGGTATTCGGGCTCCAGGCCAGTTGTGTTCCTTCCAGCGTTTTCACCCAGGGTTCAATCATATCAATATGTGTAATGCCACGCTCCCATCCACGCCATTCGCCCCATTTTTCATTACGGGCGGTAATGCCCCAGGCGGAATAATTGGCCACGGCCCAGTCGTGCGCCTTCTGCATCTTGGGGGTGCCCACCAGCCTTGGGCCAATGCCATTGAGCAGTTCATTGGCCAGGTTTTCGAGTTGTGAATTTTCGGTGGCTTCCTTGATGATGGCCGCCACCATCAGCGAATCCTTTCCCTGCGGGAATGCAGTAAGAGGCAGCAGCAGGCTGGCAAATAACAATAATCGGAATGTGCGTTTCATACAATGTAATTTGAGTGGGTGATTGAATGGCCGGCTAAGGTAGCAAACCGGGTTTTATTTCTGTTACCGCTGCTCCGCTATTTATCCTTTGCCGTGTGCCGTAAAATTTGTTTCTTTAAAGATAGTTCCGGCTGTTTGCCACCCCCGATCCCCTCCCCATGTAATACAAACATACTCACCTCGTCGCCAAAGGAATATCACCCTTTAACAACTACTGTTATGCAAACCCTTACCCCGGTTCAAACCAACGAACGGGAAATCTTCATGGATGTGCTTCGTGGATTTGCCATACTCGGCATTTTTATAGCCAACCTCGGGGCCGGCTTCAGCGGGTACAATCCCGGAAGCGGTCAGCAAGGCGCCATGCTGCTTCCCGAATGGGACCACAAGATGGGGTTCCTCCATCATATGTTCATCGAAGGAAAATTCTATTCCATCTTCAGTTTATTATTCGGCTGGGGCATTGCCCTGCAATTTAAAAGAGCCGCCGAAAAAGGCATCAATGCCCTGCCCACCATAAAAAGACGTTTGTTGTTTATGCTGTTGCTGGGCTTTGTTCATATGATGATATGGCCGGGAGATATCGTTCTCTTTTATGCCATGCTGGGTTTTTTATTATTGCCCCTGCGGAAGTTCTCCAACAAAACACTGCTGATCACGGGCATCAGTCTTACCCTGTTACCCGTTGCTTTATACGCCGCCAAATCGCAGTGGCAATGGCTGAATGCACCCGCTGGTTTATTATTTGAAACCGGGCAAAAAATTGATACGCTTTTAACCGGGGTAAACAGCGAAGAGAGTTACCGCGAATTTGCAAAGAATGCCAATTGGTGGGACATGTTAAAAGGAAACGTGGCGGGTTTCTTTTACCGGTATGGATATTTGTTTTTTGTAAGCCGCATACCCAAGGTGCTGGGCATGTTCCTGGTAGGTTACGCACTGGGCCGTTCTGATTTTTATAAAAACATTGCTCAGAATAAAAAGATCATCTACTGGGTGATCGGTGTTGGATTGCTTATCGGCCTGCCCGCCAATTTTTACCTTGCCCGCTACATGACCTATTTTATGGATGATTACTTTAACCTGAAAACAAAGGGCCTGTACCAAACCATTGCCTATGCGCTGGGTGTGGCGCCGCTGGCCATGGCCTATGTGGGAATTTTTATGCTGAGCTTCCAGGCGGCCGCCGGTAAAAAAATATTATCGGTGCTGGCCCCGGTTGGCAAGATGGCATTCAGCAATTACATGATGCAGTCGCTCATCGGCAATTTTGTTTTCCTGGGGGCCGGGCTTGGATATTCGGGCACCATGGGGCCGTTTTATTACACCCTGTTCGGAATCGCGGTATTCATTATTCAGATTATTATTAGCACTGTTTGGTTGCGTTATTTCAACTATGGTCCCGTGGAATGGATATGGCGGAGCGCTACCTATAAGCAGTGGCAACCATTCAGGAAAACAGCATCTGTATGAAACAACGGTTATTAAGGTTTATCATTTACTTAATCATTGGCTTTGCCGCAGCAATTTTATACAGGTATTTTAAAAACTGATATGAGCGAAGAAAATAAAAATACAGAATCCGAACAACCGGCGCAGGACAAAGAGTCGTTCATGGATGGTGGCTCATCATTCAAGGAAATGCCTGCGGCTGAACAACCTTCAAACGAATTAAATGCTTTAAACGATTCAAACGATAACATGGAAGTACACCATCACACCCACTCCGGCCACGGAAAAAAAACCTGGAAAGATTATTTCTGGGAATTTCTGATGCTGTTCCTGGCCGTGTTCTGCGGTTTTTTGGCAGAGTACCAGTTAGAACATACTCTTGAACACCAGCGGGCAAAAGAATTCGCGACATCTTTAGTGCATGATTTACAAAGTGATACCGCGGCCATTGATATTCAAAAAAAATCGTCTGAACTCTTTATTGCTATCACGGATACGCTGCTGAATCTGAGCAAGAGAAAGCTGGAAGGCCGGGATGCTACCCAATTTTCATTTTATACCCGCTTTATGTATTGGACAGTTCCGATTTCCTGGAACAGGGCCACTTTTGAACAAATTAAAAACTCAGGCAGCCTCCGGTATTTCAAAAATTATCAATTGCTGGAAAAACTGATGAAGTACAATGCTCTTGTAAATGAAATTGAAGGAGAATTCAGTAATCACCAGATAAGAGGGAATATGTTACTGAAGTTGATAAATGAAATCATTGACCCCCAATATCATCATGATATATCAAAGTTAAGGCTTATGGCATTGGATACCATGTCGAGGGAGACCAAAGAATATTATTTCGCTGCCAAAACAGAATCCCTGGAAAATAAGAGAAAGGAAATAAGGGAGATGCTGAATATGACTTTTGTGCAGCAAAGAAACCTGCGGTACGGAATTGATACCCGGTATATTCGGACTAAAGAATTGGCAAATGAGCTCATACGTGACTTTAAAAAAGAATATCAACTGGAATAATAAAAAACAATCATGCAGGCAACACTGAACACCTCAAAAAGGATTGAATCCATCGATATCGTCCGCGGACTGGCCATGGTGATCATGGCATTGGATCATGTACGTGACTTCTTCCACATCAGCGCCAATACCGGTGATCCGCTCGACCTCGCCAGCACCACGCCGGTTTTATATGCCACCCGCTGGATCACGCATTTCTGTGCCCCCATCTTTGTTTTTCTTTCCGGGGCATCCATCTACCTGCAAAGCCTCCGCAAAACAAAAAAAGAACTGAGTGCCTTCCTCATCAAACGGGGACTGTGGCTGATATTCGCCGAGTTCGTCATCATCTCCTTTGCGTGGACATTTGATCCCCTCCTGCACGTGATCGTGATGCAGGTGATCTGGGCCATCGGCATCAGCATGGTATTGCTCGGACTACTCATTCACCTGCCCTACCGTTTTATCCTGGTGCTTGGAATAATTATAGTATTCGGGCATAACCTGCTCGACATTCCCGAATCGGCGCCGGGATTTAAACCAAATTTCTGGTGGGACCTCTTTCATACCGGCTTCTTTAAAGTGTATACCATTAGCCCCAACCATTTCCTCCTGATGATCTATCCTTTTGTTGCCTGGACGGGGTTGATGCTGCTGGGCTACTGCGCCGGCATATTATTTACCGCAAAATTTTCTTCTGCACAGCGCAGAAAAATATTGTATTACACCGGCTTCGGTCTCATCGCCCTCTTCATCGTGGTTCGTTTCATCAACAGCTACGGCGATCCCTTTCCGTGGAGTCAACAGAAGAACGGGTCGTACACCTTCCTTTCTTTTATGAAAGTG
>DMRT01000055.1 GCA_003455235.1 Chitinophagaceae bacterium | reverse complement strand
GGCGCTGGTATAACCACCCAGGCTGTAGTCGTAACCAGAAGCCCGTTTCTCAATCACCTGGGTATGAAAATAAGACCCGGTTCCCGTCATGCCCAGTTTATCCAGCATGTCTTCCTTCATCAGCTGGCTGTAGGATTTGCCGGTTACCCGTTCCAGGATATAACCGAGTGTGAAGAAACCCCAGCTGCTGTAATAATAACTGCTGCCCGGTGTAAACACGAGGGCCGAGTCCATGTATATTTTAATATACTCTTCCCGTGAAAAATGTTGCCGGCTGATCCTCGGAAAAAAATCCTTGATGATGTCGTAATTCGGCATGCCCGATGAATGACTCATCAGTTGCCGGATGGTTACCGCGGCGGCAGGCTTGCCGCTGAACTCGGGCAAATAGTCGGCTATGGTTTTGTCAAGACTGATCAATCCTTTCTGCACCTGTATCAGTGCCAGGATACAGGTGAGTGGTTTTGAAACCGAGCCGATCATGAATTTTGTGTCGGTGGTATTGGGGATATTCCATTCCCGGTTGGCCAGCCCAAATGCTCCCTTGTATATTACTTTTCCGTTTTCTGCCACCAGCACGGCACCGTCAAACATGTTGTAATCATGATAGGTTTTCATGATCTCCCCCAGTTTTTCTTTCTTGCTTTGGGCAAAAGCCGACAGGACCGGTAGTAACAATGCAAGAAGGAAATATCTTTTCATGAGATGCTGTTCGGAATGAGAAGAATGAGCCGTTGCTGTATAAAAGTAACAAAATTTTGGCCGGGGCCGGGCGGCGGCATATTTGAATATTATGCAGGAGACATGGGCAGTGAACGCATCCAGTAACAAAATGCAGCTACCAGCAGGAACCAGATAAAGGTGACGATCAGCATCAGTCCTGTTTTTTTGCCGAACTCCAGGCTGAAACGGGTGGGATCATCATCAAGGTACATGGCGGGAAGTACGTCTCCCGGTTGCTGTTTCCGGTAAACAACCCGCTTCACCTGGTATACCTCATTGCTGTTCACCTTCCGGTATTCCAGGGAAAGAAGGTAATAGGTACTTCCCCGGAAACCCATCTTCTTTTCAGCCTTGAGCACCGTAGCTGTGGTGACCACCGCTTTTGCTTTAAAGGCTTCAATCCGTTTCTTTTTAATCAATACAATCACAAAGGGCAAGGCGCCCAGCACAGGAAGTAAGATGCAGAACAGGGTGACGATGTGCATTGGCCGATTTACATTTTCTTTTTCTCCAGTTTCTCATGTTCCTTTAAATAGAGCGGCAAAGCGGCCGAGCCATACCATTGATATACTTCTGCATCCAGCAGTTTTCCGTTGATGGCGGGGTCGGTTTGCAACAGGGCATTTGCTTCTTCCACTGTTTTTACATTCAGGATGAAAATGCCGCGGTACGTTTTATCATTTTTCTTCAGCGGACCGGCCACGATCAGTTTTCCATCGGCCACCATCCGTCCCATATTCGACATATGGCCTTTAAACAGACTGTCTGAAAGTTCTTTGGAGGCGGTGGTGTTGCTTCCTGTTTTCAGCATCACCAGTACATACATCTTCATGCCATAGTCATCGCCGCCCATTGAATCGGCCAGGGCCTTGTTGTATTTCGGGTTGGCAGATTGGGCGAAGCAGGCCATTCCGAAGGCGAGCATGAAAACAAACAGCCATATTTTTTTCATATCCTTTATTGATTTTTGTTGAGTGAATACTCCGTATTCAGGTCAAGCAGGTAATGACCGAACACAGAGGTATTATTAATATCCACGAGAACCACAATAAAAACATTCCTGCTTCCGGCAGGAAGCAAAACATGGTCATAGGTGCCATGGGCATTCCGGTACACTTTTTCAACCATCGACCTGTTGAGCACATCGCCGGGCAACAACCCGTTTTCGGCAAGCCCGGCTGCGTACTGCCATATATGAACAGCCGGAATGGCGGTGGCCGTTACATCCTGCATGGGGATGGCAATGGTGCTTTCAAACTCTTCTTTGGTTAATGACCTCAGCATGGTTGGTTTTAATGGTACCCGCAATTACTTTACATACGGTGTTTTATAATACTTCACGTATTTGTTCAGCCATTGATCCTGCTCCCACAGCATGTGTAAAATATTTTCCTTGGCCGCATACCCATGACTTTCAAAAGGCAGCTGCACAAAGCGAACCGTGCCTCCATGCCCCTTGATGGCATTGTACAGCCGTTCGCTCTGGATGGGGAAGGTACCGGGGTTGTTATCCGCTTCGCCGTGTATCATCAGCAGGGGTGTTTTGATCTGGTTGGCATAACTGAAAGGGCTCATGGCATAATATACTTCGGGTGACTGCCAGTAGGTGCGTTCTTCATTCTGGAATCCAAAGGGTGTGAGCGTGCGGTTGTAGGCGCCGCTCCTGGCAATACCCGCTTTGAATAATTTGGTATGTGCTAGAAGATTGGCGGTCATAAAGGCGCCATAACTGTGTCCGCCCACAGCCACCCGGGTGCTGTCGCCCACGCCCATTTCGGCCACTTTGTTGATGGCGGCTTCTGCGCTCCAGGTAAGCTGGTCCACGAAATTATCATTGGGTTGTTTATCGCCTTCACCCACAATGGGCATTTCGGCATTGTCCATGATGGCATAGCCTTGTGTGGCCCAGAAAACTACAGAACCATAACCAACCCTTGTGAATGTATATTTACTTCCTCTTACCTGCGCCGCATCTGATGCACTTTTAAATTCACGGGGGTAAGCCCACATGATCACGGGTAATGGCCCGTCTTTTTTTGCATCATAGCCTTTGGGTAAATACAGATCGGCAGTAAGGTCAACGCCGTCTTTTCTTTTGTAGGTGATTTTTTGTTTGGTGATGCCACGCAGTCCCGGCTGCGGATCGGGGAAACGGGTAATGGCTTTGGCCGTGTTGTTTTTCAGGTCACGCAGGTAGTAATTCGGTTGTTCGGTCTGGCTTTGCCTGTTGGTTACGATGATCATCTTATCGTAATCCAGCACATCCGTCACCGTTTCGTAATAGGGTTCTTCACAACGCCAGAGCTGTTTGGTTTCTTTGCTGTTGATGTCGAAGGTATTCAGGAAGGGGAGGTCGCCCTTAACCGAAGCTCCGGCTCCCCGCATAACTATTTTAGAACCGCTGATTACTTTGATGTTACTGCGGCCGTATATATTCTTTTCAGTGAGTGGCGTTCCGGGGTCGTTGTAGGCATCATCCGTACTGATGTCAATCAGTAAATTCAGTGAGCGATCCGGGTTCAGGCTGCTGGTCTTGCGGCGGTGCTGAGCCCTTGAACCTTCCGTTACAAAATAGGTGTTATTCGACAGCATTGCTATGCTGTACATACGCATGGCTGTTTTACAAAGTAATCTTGGTTCGGTGGTAAAGGGTGAAGCCAGGGTATAAGCAGCGTCATGATAATCCATTTTATTTTTTATCATTCCACTGTCTAGGGGTTCTATCCATTGTACGGTTGAAGGAAAATTGCTCAACCAGTTATATCCACGAGGGGCATTCAGCACATTGTCGTTTCCCCTGGGCGCCAGTTCACTGCTGGGCAGTTTGGCCAGTACTTTAACGGTGGCTGCATTCATGTCGGTGATCAGCATGGTGGAGTTGAAGCCACCCGCCGGAACCAGGTAGGAGAAGGGCTTGTCGATCCGTTCCACCAGCAGGTATTTTTTATCGGGCGAAACCGAAACACTGCTATAGATGGCAGGTGAACCGATTTTTGTCTCCACGCCATTGCTGTTTGTTGTTAGTTGGGCCGTAGCATAAAATTCAAACTGTGTTTCATCAAATGGCGATTTAATCAGGTCCTGAAAGGTAACACTGGCAGCCACCTTTCCTAAATTCTGCTGCACCGTAGGGCCTTTTGGCGCCAGCGGTTTTTTAGGTGCCATGCTCAGGGGCTTATTCACGGTTGCGTATAACAGGGTATTGTTGTCAACCCAGCTGTATGCCGGCGTTAATACCTGGTTGAGTGCGGATTTATTTATTTTAATTGCTGTACGGCTTTTTATATCAATCACGTACATGTCAATGGTTGTATTGGTAAAGTGGGTGAAGGCT
>DMRT01000298.1 GCA_003455235.1 Chitinophagaceae bacterium | reverse complement strand
AGGCCCAGTCGCGGTTGAGGTCAAAGTTGTAATGATTCACCCGTCCGCCCGGCCAGGGTTCCCGGTGTTCCCGGCTTGATACATCCGCGTTGGCATCCTTACCCACCATTTGATTAAACCAGTTCACATAGCGATCTCTTCCATCGGGATTCAGGCAGGGATCGATGATCACCACTGTATTCTTCAGCCATTCTTTTGTTTGTGCATTGGCGGGATTGAGCAGTTCATACAATGTCTTCATTGACACTTCGGAAGAACTGGCTTCGTTGCCGTGCACATTAAAACTGAGCCATACAATCACCGGGGCCGACAGGTCACCGCCTTTATCTTTCAGTATCCCGGTAAGCCGCAGGTTGTTTTTCCTTATTTCTTCCAGCCGGGAAATATTTTCCGGTGAAGACACAAAGGCCAGCAGCAGGTCTCTCCCTTCGTTGGTTTCCCCGTACTTCTCCAGTTTCATTACCTGCGGCATGGCAGCGGCCGCCTGGTTGAAATAATTTACAATCCGGTAGTGAGGTGTGAACTTTGATCCGAGGGGATATCCTAAAAATTCGCCGGGAGATTTTACCTGTGCGATTGCCGTGGTGCCCGTCAAAAGCAGGACAGCAAGTAATGATTTAACGCTCATCGTTTTTGTTTGGTGAACAGAACGTGTTACTGATACATTCTTAAATATTGTGTGAAAATAAAGAAAGCCGGTGATTTGCCTCTTCCATTTATCACTAAATGGAATCTTAAAATTAGCCGGGAGCCGGCTGCTTTACAACGGGCATCTTCTGCCGGTACCGGATCTGCCAGTTGAAATTGAATGCAAAGAAGTAATTTCGGTACCTAAAACTGCAGCATGATCCATAAGAAGATCCTCCTCTCTGCTGCCCTCGCCGGGCTTGCTTTTATCTCCGTTTACTCCCAATCCAACCCCTTTAACGGCACCGGGTATACCATTCAGAAAAAAGTGGATGCAGGCAACGGCGCTGTGGTATCGGCACACCCGCTGGCCAGTATGGCCGGACTGGAAATGCTGAAGCGGGGAGGCAATGCCGTGGATGCAGCCATTGCCACACAACTGGCCCTGGCCGTGGTGTATCCCCAGGCCGGTAATATCGGCGGCGGCGGTTTTATGGTGGCGCACTTTAACAACGGCAGTCATATTACCATCGACTACCGGGAGAAGGCCCCCGGAAAAGCAGGCCGGGATATGTTTCTTGATAAAGACGGCAATGCCCTCACGGATCTTTCGCAATCCAGCCACCTGGCTTCGGGTGTACCGGGCACGGTAGCCGGTTTGTTTGCCAGTATGAAATATGCAAAGCTCCCTTTTAAAACGTTGATACAACCCGCCATCGACCTGGCAGAAAACGGCTTTGCCATCACCGCATCGCAGGCCGCTTCTTTCAATAACAACCGGGATGAGTTCCTGCAGCAGAATACATCACCGGTGGCTTTTGTAAAAGATGGCCAATGGAAGGCCGGAGATATACTCATCCAGCAGGAACTGGCAAACACCCTGAAACGGATCCGCGACCAGGGACAAAAAGGATTTTATGAAGGAGAAACGGCGAGGCTGCTGGCAGAAGAAATGCGCAAGGGCAACGGCATCATCAGCACCGGCGACCTGGCGAGTTATGAGGCAAAAGAAAGACCCGCCGTCGTATTTACGTACAAAGGTTACCAGGTGATATCAATGCCGCTGCCCAGCAGCGGCGGACTGATGCTGCAGCAGATGATGAAGATGATTGAAGACCGCGATATTGCTTCCATGAAATTTCAAACAACGGCATCGGTACAATTGATGACCGAAGTGGAACGCCGTGCGTTTGCCGACCGGGCGGAATTTTTAGGCGATGCGGATTTTGTAAAAGTGCCGGTAAAAAAACTGGTGAGCGAAGAATATTTAAAAGAGCGGATGAATGATTATGTTCCGGGCAAAGCAGGCAACAGCAAGACAACCGGCGCCGGCTCCATCAAAGAAAGTGAGGAAACCACGCACCTGAGCGTGATTGATAAAGACGGCAATGCCGTGGCCGTAACCACCACCCTCAACGACAGTTATGGAAGTCACCGGGTGGTTGCCGGGGCCGGGTTCATTCTTAATAATGAAATGGACGACTTCAGTATTAAACCCGGCGTTCCCAACATGTATGGCGCCATCGGCAACGATAAAAATGCCATTGCACCCGCCAAGCGCATGCTGAGCAGCATGACACCCACCCTGGTTTTAAAAGACGGCAATCCTTTCCTCGTGGTGGGCACACCGGGAGGCACCACCATTCCTACCAGCGTTTTTCAAACCCTGGTGAACATACTCGAATTCGGAATGAGCCCCGAGGACGCCGTAAACAAACCCAAGTTCCACCACCAGTGGCTGCCCGACCGCATCGATATTGAAAAAAACTTCCCGGAAGACGTGCGGAAACAACTGGAAGCAATGGGCTATTCAATAAAACTACGGGAAGCCATTGGAC
The DNA here is from genome assembly GCA_003455235.1 of Chitinophagaceae bacterium. Classification (GTDB taxonomy): domain Bacteria; phylum Bacteroidota; class Bacteroidia; order Chitinophagales; family Chitinophagaceae; genus Ferruginibacter. Next base: position 5,021 of record DMRT01000298.1, on the reverse strand, counting down.
GAACGGAAGTGATCCGGGTAACATACAATCAGTCGACCAAACAAAGAAGCATCGTGGCAGTGGGTGATAAAAGAGGCGATGATGATGCAAGAGGATACTGAAATCAAGAGTTACAAATTATTAATTAAGACGTATGAATTCAGGTACTGAATTTTTAGCGGGTGCTGTAAAGCGTTTAAAATACTATAAAGAACTGGGCGATAAAACTTTTGCGCAATTAAGCGATAACGACTTTCATTATCAGCCCAACGATGCCAGCAACAGCATGGCCGTCATCATTCAGCATATGGCCGGGAATATGCTCAGCCGCTGGACGGATTTTTTAACCAGCGATGGCGAAAAGGAATGGCGCAACCGCGATATTGAATTTGAAGAACAAAACATGAACAGGCAGCAGTTGATGGCATACTGGGAAAAAGGATGGGCCTGCTGCCTGGATGCCATCGGCTCACTGTCAGAAGATGACCTTACCAAAACCATTTATATCCGTAGTGAAGGACTCAGCGTGGTGGATGCCATTAACCGGCAGCTGGCTCATTATCCCTACCATGTGGGACAGCTCGTTTACATAGGCCGGATGATCCGGGATAATGACTGGCAAAATCTGTCCATCCCCAAGGGACAATCGGACCAGTTCAACCAGCAGATGAAAGCAAACAAATAAGCTCCTGTTCTTCCCTCCACACCCCCTCTTTACCAATTGGCTGTTACCGGTTTTCGCTGGTAAAAGAAAGGTAAATTTTGGTACTGAATTTGCCTTTAGTGGCCGAATAATTACTTTTACATATAATAATATACCCTGCTCAGGATCCTGAACATATCAAAATGGTTTTTACTCTCGCTGGCAGCCTGGGCAGTACTCATCATCATCTTTATTTTCACCTACCCCGTTTCTGTGTGGCTCTTTGCCGCCCTGCTGGTTGCCTGGGTGGTTGGATGGGCTTATCTATTCCGGAAAATAAAACACAAAACCTGGTTCTTTGCCGTACTCATCGTATTGCTGCTGTCGGGCTGGGGCATCCTTCACCTGGGACCGGTGCAGAACTGGCTGGTGGGTAAACTGTCGGAAACCCTGTCGAAGAACCTCAAAACAAAAGTAACCGTCAAACACGTTGATTTCAGTTTATTCAGCCGCATGGAGATCGAAGGCGTGCTGGTGGAAGACCGCAAAAAGGACACGCTGCTGTATGCCGGCCTGCTGAAAGTAAACATCAGCGACTGGTTCTTTTTAAAAGACAAACCTGTTTTAAAATACATCGGACTTTCGGATGCGGTGATCAACATGAACCGTACCGATTCGGTATGGAATTACCAGTTCCTGGTTGATTATTTTTCTTCTCCCAAAAGCAGCGGTTCCAAAAAACAAAGCATACAGATCGACCTGAAGGAACTGGAACTGAAAAACATCCGGTTCAACCGCATCGACAAATGGATTGGCCAGGATATGAAAGGCTTCATCGGAAGACTGGACATGAAAGCGGATGAGATTGATTTCAATAAAAAAACAATCGCCATCAACCGGATAAACCTCGATAGTCCCTTCTTTTCGCTGTACGATTATACCGGCAATAAACCTGTATCCATTGCCGGAACCAATCCGGTAACCGTAACCAATGACGGGCAGCTCCGATGGAACCAGGCGGGCTGGACATTAAGCGCCCTGAATATTCACATCAGCAACGGAACCTTTGCCAATGATAAGGAAACGCCCCGGGCACCCTACACCGACCAGTTTGATGGCCTCCACCTCCGCTTCGGAAGCATCAATGGCGACCTCAGCAATGTATTGTTCGCCAAAGACACCATTGCCGCAAATGTAAAACTGGCCACCAAAGAAAAGAGCGGCTTTGACGTGCAGCAGCTGGTTGCAAAAATGAAGATCACCCCTTCCATGATGGAGTTCAGCGACCTGGATATCAAAACAGAAAAAAGCAGGGTCGGCAACTACTATGTAATGCGGTATGATGATTTCAATGCCGACATGAGTAATTTCATTCACAACATCATGCTGGAGGGTAATTTTGTAAAGAGTTATATTCACAGCGACGACATCGCCTATTTCGCCCCCCAGCTGAAAACATGGAACCGGGTTTTGTATTTTGAAGGAAAGGCCCGGGGAAACATCGACAATCTTTCCGCAAGAAACCTGAATATCAAAAGCGGCAATACCAGCGTACAGGGTAACATCACGCTGCGTGGACTGCCTGATATAGAAAACACCTTCATTGATTTTAAATCAGAAGACCTCCGCACCAATTACAACGACCTGGTGACCCTGGTACCTTATCTCAAAAACATCCGGCAGCCCCAACTGAACCAGCTGGGCGCCATCCGCTTTAAAGGAAACTTTACCGGTTTCATCAAAGACTTTGTGGCTTACGGTGACATCAGCACCAACCTGGGAAATGTGAATGCCGACATCAACATGAAGCTGCGCAACGTAAGCATCCCCACCTACTCGGGAAAGATCTCATCCGGCGGTTTCAACCTCGGCCGGTTCTTCAGCAACAGCCAGCTGGGCAATGTGGCATTCAGCGGCCAGGTAAAAGGAAAGGGATTTAACCTGAACGACCTCAATGCCGACTTCAACGGAAAGGTGCAGCGGCTCGATTTTTCCGGCTATACCTACCAGAACATCACCCTGAACGGAACCTTTGTAAAAAACCTGTTTACCGGCCGCCTCGACATTGACGACCCCAACCTGAAAATTTCAAACCTGAACGGTTCGGTTAGTCTGCTCGGCGATAAAACCGAATTCAATTTTGCTGCAGAGCTGGAGAAGGCTAACCTGCAGCAGTTGAAATACACCGCACAGAATTTTTCGCTGGCCGGCAGGCTGAACCTGAATTTTGCCGGCAATAACATCGACGACTTCCTGGGTACGGCGAAAATATACAACGCCACCCTGCTGCACGACAGCAGCCGCCTTTCATTCGATTCCCTGATACTGCGTTCGCTGATCGTGGATGATAAAAAAATGCTGACCGTGCAAACGAATGAACTGGAAGGGAACCTCACCGGTAAGTTTAAAGTACTGGAGCTGCCTGATGCCTTTAAACTTTTTTTGAACCGCTACTACCCTGCTTACATTGAAAAGCCAACAAGGCAGATAAGCGACCAGGATTTTTCCTTTTATATAAAAACAAGGGAAGTGGAAGACTATGTAAAACTGCTGGACAATAAACTCAGCGGCTTTAATAACTCCACGTTTTACGGCAACCTGAAACTGGCCGAGAACGAGATGAATGTAAATGCTTCTGTGCCTGAATTCAGTTACGACGGCAAACGTTTCTCAAATGTGGACCTGGTGAGCAAGGGAAACCTCGACAGCCTGAATGCCACCATTTCGGTAAGTGATGTACAGCTTACCGACAGTCTGCGCCTGCCCAACACCAAACTGGTGCTCAATGCACGCAACGACATTTCGAACATTCAGCTTACCACCAGCGCCAGCAAAACAGTGAGCGATGCCAAACTGAATGCCAGTGTGCAAACCCTGCCCAACGGCGCCCGCATACACCTCTTCCCCTCTTCCTTTATCCTGAATGATAAAAAATGGAACCTCGAAAAAGACGGAGAGATCACGTTCACCAAATCATACATCGGCGCCAAAGACGTTCGCTTTACCCAGGGTGAACAGGAAATTGTGATTGATACCGAAGAAGATTCCGAAACAAGTAATGTGAACCTGATTGCCCGGTTGAAAAAAGTAAACATCAACGACATCGCTCCACTGGTAATTACACAGCCCCGGCTGGAAGGCATACTTACAGGCCGTATTATTTTAAAAGATCCGTTCGGCAAACAGATCATTGAATACGAAGCCGACGTGGAAAAGGCCCGGGTGGACAACAACGACATCGGCAACGTAAAAATGAACGGCAGTGTAAACACCAGCACCGGGCGTATTGATCTAAAGGCAGATATTGAAAGCGAGAAGAACAAAGCCAGCATCAACGGGCATTATAATTACAAAGACAGCAGCGCCAACCAGATGGACATCGCCCTTACATCCGAACGGCTGGATGTAAGCATGCTGGGTAATTACATGGGAAGCATCTTTGGCGACATGCAGGGCAATGCCATCAGCGACCTGCAGGTAAAGGGTGGAAAAGATCACAAGTACATCACCGGCAGTGCCACAGTAAAAGACGGCTCCTTCCTGGTGAAATACACCCAGTGCCGGTACCGGTTCGACAATGAAACCATCATTTTCAACCCCGATGAAATAGACCTGGGTACGATACAACTTAAGGATACACTTAACAACACCGGAACAGCCAGCGGGAAGATCCAGCACAACTTCTTCAATGATTTCGGTTTCGATAATGTGCGGTTCCAGACCAACAAGATGCTGCTGCTGAATACCGGTAAAAAAGACAACAGCCAGTTTTACGGCAAAGTGATCGGCAAAGCCACCTTGACGCTGGACGGCCCTACTACCGATATGAAGATGGACATCACCGGCGAACCCTCCGCCGTCGACAGCAGTCATGTTTCCATTTCAACCGGCAACAGCCAGGAGATCGGAAAGATCGATTACATCCAGTTTGTTCAGTACGGAAGCAAGATGGAAGATGAGTTTGCCCGGAAAAAAGAAACCAACCTGCTCATCAACATGAACTTTACAGCCAACCCGGCCTGTAAGGTGGATGTGATACTGGATGAAACCCTGGGTGATGTGATCAGGGGAAAAGGCAATGGCCGGCTCAATATCAAAATTGGAACCAAGGAACCGCTCAGCATCCGCGGTAATTATGACATCACCGAAGGAGAATACACCTACAATTTTCAATCGGTGCTGAAGAAATTCTTTAAAATAGAAAAAGGGTCCTCCATCGTATGGAACGGGGATCCCTACCTGGCGCAGATCAACATTGATGCAAAATACCTTGCTGAAAAAGTAAACCTGAAAAGCATTTCACCGTCCCTGCAGCAGAAGGGCGACCTCACCATCATAGCTCACCTGAAAGGCGTGCTGAACAAACCCGATATCAGTTTTGACTTTGAACTGGACAAAA
>DMRT01000123.1 GCA_003455235.1 Chitinophagaceae bacterium | reverse complement strand
GATCTACATCGTGTACCGGGAGATCCAGTTTAAAAAAGGAGATTCAATACCGGTATCATCACTCCGGCAGGAACTGGAACAGGCACGCCGGCAGGTTTACAATACCACCCTGTTCAACGACGTGAACTTTACGCTCACCGCTATTGATTCGGTGAACGTCGCTGTGAAAGTACACGTTACAGAACGCTGGTACCTCTATCCCATTCCGCAGTTCCAGTTGGTAGACCGCAATTTCAATGAATGGTGGAATACCTTCAATCACAGCCTTAACCGGGTGAACTACGGAATCAAATTCGTTCATTACAACCTGAGCGGCCGCCGCGACCAGTTGCGCATTTACCTCATCAACGGGTACAGCCGCAATATTGTATTCTCTTATTCCAACCCCTACAGCAACTCAAACCTGAACAGGGGATTTTCTGCCAGCGCCGGCTACTCTCAGAACAGGGAGGTTTCATACCGCACCAGCCGCACCGATTCGGTTCAGTTCTATTCCGAAGGCCCGCTGAAATCAACCACCAGCGGTTTTGTACGGCAAAGCTGGTTTGTAGCCGGGAGCTACAGCATCCGCAAGGGCTTCTTTACCCGCCAGAATATTTCTGCTGCCTACACCTATGTGAAAGTGGCAGACTCTGTAATCATCAAAAACAGGAATTATTTTAAAGACTCTGTGCGTTCTATGGGCTACCCCGACATTGCCTATACCTATCAATATACCAATGTTGACAACACCTCCTATTCGTTAAAAGGAACCTCCTGGTATTTTGCAGCGCTGAAAAGAGGATGGGGACTTACATCGGGTGTTGATATGCTGCAGGTGGAAGCCGGGCTGAATAAATATTTTTCACTCGGGCACAACTGGTACAGCAGTTTCAATGTGTCGGGCAAACTAAAACTCCCGTTTGACCAGGCCTACCTGAATCAACGCGGACTCGGTTACGGCGAAAGCTACCTGCGGGGGCTCGAGTACAATGTAATTGACGGTGTTGCCATTGCGCTGTTGCGGTCTACCATCAAAAGAAAACTTGTTTCTTTTAATATTCCGTTCCGCTTGTTCCCGAAAGTGCTTACAAAGATTCCGTTTACTTTTTTCGCCAAAGCATATACCGATTTTGGCTATGTGTATAATAAACCCAAATACGATACCTACCTCACCAACCGGCTCTTGTACTCCGGTGGTTTCGGTATCGACATCCTTACCCTGTATGACATTAATCTGCGCCTCGAATACAGTTTCAACCAGCTGAAAAGCAATGGCCTATTTTTTCATACACAAAACGGATTTTAAGCGTTACTTTGTAGCATAAACCAGGATCAGCACCAGGAATGAAAATAGCGATCTACAGCCGGGGTATCAAAGAAAACCAGCACCAGGATATCGTTCAGCTACTGGATGAACTTGCAGTCAGCAACGTGGAACCGGTATTTTACCAGGACTTCTTCAACCAGTTCTATTCCGCCATCGATATTAAAACAAAATATTCCACTTTCAACTCATCCGACGACCTGGATGAAAGCATCGACTGCATGATGAGCCTGGGTGGCGACGGCACCCTGCTGGACACCGTAACCTTTGTAAAAGACAGCGGCATACCCGTGCTGGGTATCAACTACGGACGGCTTGGTTTCCTGGCTAACATCAGCCGCGATGAACTGCACGTGGCCGTACAGGCATTGGTAAACCGCACCTACCTGCTCGACAAACGGACTCTCATTCACCTCGATGCCAATATTCCCCTGTTCGAAGGATCCCCTTATGCACTGAATGAGTTTACGCTGCATAAAAAAGATTCGTCGCCCATGATACGCATTCATACCTACCTCAACGGCGAATTTTTAAATACCTACTGGGCCGATGGACTGATCGTAGCCACGCCTACCGGCTCCACCGGCTATTCATTAAGCTGCAATGGCCCGGTGGTGTTTCCCGAAAGCGGCAGTTTTGTGATCACGCCGGTATCGCCCCACAACCTCAACATACGCCCCATTGTGGTGCCCGACAACAACATCATTTCTTTTGAAGTGGAAGGAAGAACTGACGGCTTCTTATGTACACTCGACAGCCGCCGGGAACTGGTGCCTAAGGAAATTCAGCTGGCCGTACGTAAAGAAAGTTTCATGATCAACCTGATCAGGCTGAATGAAAATAATTTCCTGCAAACACTGCGCAATAAATTAAGCTGGGGATTGGATAAACGGAATTAAGGAATCAACCTGCAGTCTTTCTTTTCAGCCTACCTTTGCACCATTCTTTATGCCCGACAAAACAAAAAAGCTGCGGCTCATCTTCATCATTTACTGGATACTGCTCGCCTATATCCTGGCGGCGCTGGTATGGTGGTTCATTGCCCTTTACCGGCAAAATAAACTGATGACGAAGTATGAAATTGAGCAGCTGGATCCGGCAGGGGCCAACTATCAGTCGGAACTGGCCCGGTACAATTCATTTGAAAAAAGAAAAACAGCGCAATACATTGGTGAAGGCGTTACTTTTTTCCTGTTGATTGCAGCCGGCGCTGTATTTGTCTTTCGTGCCGTTCGCCGGCAGCTGAAACACAGCCAGGACCAGCAGAATTTTATGATGGCGCTTACGCATGAATTAAAAACGCCCATTTCGGTTGCCAGGCTGAACCTCGAAACGATGCAGAAAAGAAAACTGGATGAGCAGCAGCAGCAGCGCCTGCTGCAAACCACGCTGCAGGAAACCAACCGCCTGAATGCCCTCTGCAACAACATGCTGCTTTCGTCACAGATTGAAGCCGGCGGCTACCGCCTTACCAATGAAGAAACCAATTTCAGCGAACTGGTGAACGGTTGTGTGCAGGATTTTGTAACCCGCTTTCCGCAGCACCACATTGCCTCAGCGGTAAAGGAAGATTTGTTTGTGCAGGGCGACCGCCTCCTGCTGCAGATGCTGGTGAACAACCTCATCGACAATGCCATTAAATATTCACCCAAAGAATCGCCGGTAACCATTGTTCTTGAAGAATACAATAACAACATCCTGCTGCAGGTGAAAGATGAAGGCAGGGGCATTTCTGCAGAAGAAAAAAAGAAAATCTTCAACAAATTTTACCGGGTGGGCAATGCCGCCACCAAGGCAGCCAAGGGCACGGGGTTGGGCCTGTACCTGTCAAAGAAGATTGCCGGGCAGCACAATGCAAACATTTCCGTGACAGATAATACACCGACCGGTTCTATTTTTGCCGTACAATTGAATTCGTACAACGAAAAAAGGTAGTTTAGCATCATGGCAGAAAAAAAGTTTTCGATATTACTGGTGGAAGATGAGGAGAACCTGCAGGAGGCCCTGAAGCTGAACCTGGAGCTGGAAGGCTACGAGATCACCAGTGCCTATGATGGCGCCGAAGCCCTGAAAGCCGTGGCCAAAGAACATTTCGACCTGATCATACTGGATGTAATGCTTCCTGAACTGGATGGCATCACCGTTTGCGAAACCATCCGGCTCAGCAACCCGGATATCCCCATCCTGATATTAAGCGCCCGTAACAGCAGTGCCGACCGGGTACTTGGTCTAAAAAAAGGGGCCGATGATTACCTCACCAAACCCTTCAACCTGGAGGAATTATTGCTGCGGGTGGATAAGCTTATTAAAAAAAGTGAACGCCTGAGTGTAAAAATCCCGGTGCCGGACCTGTATGAGTTTGGAAAGAACAGGATTGACTTCAAGGCATCGGAAGCCTATACCAAAAGCGGCAGTAAAGTTACCCTCACCAAAAAAGAAATGATGCTGCTGAAACTGCTGATCGAAAACAGGAACGAAGTGGTGACCCGGGAAAAGATCCTGCAGGTGGTATGGGGCTATAATGTATATCCCACCACCCGAACCATTGACAACTTCATTTTAAACTTCCGCAAGTATTTTGAAGACGACAGCCGTGCGCCGGAATATTTTCATTCCGTACGGGGTGTTGGCTATAAATTCACTCATGCCTGATGCCGGTAGGTATTCAGCAACTGCACCAGTTCATTTGCCTTTGTGTACATCGCCTGCCGCTTCTCTTCTTCCACTACGGGTGTGTATAGCTGGAACTCGATGGCATCGATGAGATCAGACAGCTGTATGATGGTATCGTGTGCAATACCCATGGCGTCCATCCGGCTGGCGATGCTGCGCCTGTTCAGTGATTCAGCAGGAATGGACAGTTTTTTCGCCACCTGTTTTTTCAGTTCTTCATTCAGGGTAATATAAAACGTCTTTGCGTCTTCACTGAATAACAGTTTCTCCGAAGCCCCGAACGGATGTTGCTGGCTTTCTATGATTTCTTCCACCGGCGTTTTATCAGCAACCGGCGTTTGTTCTGCTGTGTTTTTCTTTTCCTTTTTCAGGTCTCTGCGCAGCCAGAATATCAAACCGAGTATTATGAGAACCGCCACCACACTTACCACCCGCAGCCTGCTTCTGAAAAAACTTACCAGTAATGAATCTTCATTTTTTACCGGGTTGCCTGGTTTTGTATCAGTTGGTTTACCGGTGCCGGGCGTTACTGTTACGGCTAATGGTTTGGATTGAACCAACCGGTAGGCTCCCTGCCTGGGATCAAAAAAACTGAATGAGATGGCTGGAATGGTATAGTCCCCCGCTTTGGAAACCGTGAAGGGGAATTCAAAAATCTTTCTTCCACCAACCGGTACCGTACCCTTATAAAGGTCTTCTGTTGTTTTGGCATCAAAACCCTCCATTCCGGCCGGCCAGCCGATCTCGGGGGCATTCACCATGGTGAAGTTGCCTTCGCCACTGATGATTACCGCCATCCGTCCCCCGTCATCCGTAGAGAAACTATTTTTCTCCACTTTCGTTTCAATGGTAAATGTACCTACCGCTCCTTTGTAATCAACGGGTTTATTTGTCTCTGGCAACGGCTTAACGGTAATGGTAAGTGGTTTGTTCTGCAGTATCACTTTCTGGTGTTCCATTCCTTCGGGCGGTATTACTCCATCCGAAAAATCAGGCAGCAGTCCATCCAACAGGTCGGGCCGCTGGTTAATGTATTCTGCCTTGATGAAATGGACGTTGTTTTCAATTTCGGCGGTACCCAGTTCCAGCTCACCGGGCAGCAGGGGATACAATTGCACCTTGCGGATGATGTATACATTATACTCTTTCCCGTTTTTACTTTCCACCCGGTAATTGGTGTTATCGGGTTGCTGCAGATCAATCACCGAAAATCCATTAAAGGATGGGTTCTTAACCATATTACTTTCGCTTTTGAGGCGGGTATATAATTTATAGGTGGCCACCACGGGTTCGCCTACATAGCAGCTCTGCCGGTCCACTTCCAGTGAAACAAACATGTTCTTCCTTATCTTCTCCTGGGGATCTTCGCCTTTCTTTAAAATAAAGTCTCTGCCGGCAGCTCTTGGCACCGGTTCATCAAAAATTCCCATGCCGGCAAAAGGGTTGGTGGCTGCCTGCTGCTGGCCATTCCCGGTAGAGCCTGCCACAACTTGTATACTTACCGCATTGCTTTTATACGGAGTTCCTTCCACCCGGGCCGTGGCAGGAGGAATGACAAAGCTGCCGGTTGATTTTGGCTGCAGGGTATAACTTAAAGCAACATATTGTTTCACGTGCCCATTCACCATGCTCATGCCGCTTTCCTGGCTGGGTCCGCTTACAATAGTGAAATTCTTCAGCACCGGCGGTACAATCTGCTGAACATCGGTTGAGTTTTCCACCGTGAGTTTTAACTGGGCGTATTCATTTTTACCGATCACGGCGGGTGCAATGCTGGCCGAAAAACGAACCTGGGCTGTGGCGTCAGCAGCACAAAGCAAACAGGCAAACAGAAACAGGTTTGATAAAAAGGATCGCATCATAACAGGCATCAAAAATAACGGATTGCCTACTGCCGCTGAACGGGGAAGCAGATGAACGGCTGAAATAAATTGTTAAACTGCCGGTTAAAGATCGCCGAGCTGTGGGCGGAGGATGATCTCTTCCACGCAGGCCTGCGGGGAGAGCTGTGCGGCTGCGTATACCATTTGGGCAATATCGGCTGCTTCCATAATGCGTTTCGGGTCTACGCCCGTTCCGCTCCAGGAGTCAGTGTAAGCAGCGCCGGGAAGCACATGCGTTACTTTGATCCCGAAAGGTTTCATTTCTTCCCGCAGGTTTTTACT
>DMRT01000242.1 GCA_003455235.1 Chitinophagaceae bacterium | reverse complement strand
CCTGCTCATTGAATGTTACGGTACCGGTTACTTTGGTGGCGGTGCTGGATGTTAACCCGGCATTGGCCATGTAATAAAACTCGGCGTGTTTGCCATCGGCGCTGAAGCTGAAATACTTTCCGCTTTGCCAGGCATTGCCAAGGTACTGTCCGTTGTACGTGTCAACCAGCTGGGTGCTGGAATTGTAGCCGTTTGCCCACCTGCCTACCATGGATGCAGGAACAGCGGTGGAAGGATTGTTGCAGGATGCGGTGGAGGCATCATCGTTGTCTTTTTTGCAGCTGGTGCCGGCTATTGAAACAACCAAGGCCAGTGCGATCAATACTTTTTTCATTGTTTTGTTTTTTATGGTTATAATTTGAAGGAGCAAAACTATAGCGGGCACAGGCAGGCTGCACGTGCGGGTGACATGAAGTGCATAAACTGACTGATGAATTGAACCGTACTACGGGCGGTTGGTGAGAACAGAAACCTCGAGGTATTTCATTTTTTTACTGTACCATGTTTCGGTAAAACCGGCGGCGGTAAAGTATTCCTTGTGCAACGGGTTTACGTAAATGATATGGATACTGCGGGGGTATTGTTCCAGGCTGCTGAGGATATTTTCTGCCACGCCGCTCATGATCGTTTCATCAAAGGGATTGAAAAGAAAGATATAATCTGCATCGGAAGGGATCTCGTAATAAAATGCATCATTGTTGATAACGGTATAGGAAATGCCCGGTATTTTTTCTTTGGTGAGGCGGAGATTTTCTTTGGCTGCTTCGCAAAGCTCTTTTGAAAAATCGATGCCGGTGAGGTTGGTAAAACCATGATGCGCCGCCACGCAGAGGGCACGGCCTTTGCCGCAGCCGATGTCGAGGAAGTGGCTTGTGGTTTGTGGTGTGTGGTTGCGAAGGGCTAATTGATTGAAGGTTTCTTCGAGTACGGCATAGCTTACGGGCATGTAGATGGTGGCATGAGATGTATCGATACCAATGTCTTCCAGTTCTTTCAATTCATCGGCACCGGTGGTATGGATGCCGTATCTTTTTTTCCCTTTTATTTCCTGCCGGATGATGTGCCAGGCTATGGAAATATTCCAGTTCCAGGCGAGGTAAAAAAAGTATTGTATGTAGGAGAGCAGTTTCATGGTTCACTGCTTCGGATGTCGATCAGTTTGAGCTGCAGGCTGGTGCTGCCGTTCCATTCATTTTCGTCGAGGGTGAACACCAGGTTGGCCGGTTTTTTTAAAAGCGGGAATTTTGCTGCGAGGTTAAACCCGATCCCGGTGAATGAATATTGGTCCTGTTTCACCACCACCCGCAGGTGATCTTCTTTCACCACTTTTGAATAGCCGGTATCCAGCACCTTCCTGGCTACAAACACCGGCCGCATGTTTTCGGGGCCAAAGGGTTCCATCTGGCCAATGATGTCGTAAAAATTCCGGGTAATGTCTTTAAAGGAAATTTCTGCATCGATATTGATTTCGGGGATCAGCAACTGCGGTGGAATGCTGGCTGTTACCACTTCCTCAAACTTATCCGCAAATGACTGTATGTTTTCGGGCAGCAGGGAAAGTCCGGCTGCGGCAAAGTGGCCACCGTATCCAAGCAGGTATTCCCGGCAGGCATGAATGGCTTCATAGAGATTAAAGCCCGGCACGCTTCGGGCACTGCCGGCAGCAATGTCGCCGCTTTTGGTAAGCACTACGGTGGGGCGGTAGTAGGTTTCTATCAGCCGGCTGGCCACGATGCCCACCACGCCCTTGTGCCAGTGTTCTTTAAATACAACGGTTGTCTTTTTATTTTTCAGGGCTTCATTGGCATTAATCAGTTCCAGCGCTTCTGCGGTGATGCCTTTATCGGCCTCTTTGCGCTCGGTATTATCGTTGTGCAGCAATTCTGCATAGGCCAGGGCTTTGTCGTACTCTTCTTCAATGAACATTTGTACCGCCTTTCTTGCGTCGTCCATCCGCCCGGCTGCATTTACTCTCGGGGCAATCACAAACACCACGTTGTTGATGGATAGTTTTTTCTGAATGCCTCCTAAAAAGATCAGGGCTTTGATGCCGGGGTTGGGGTTGCTGTTTATTTTCTGCAATCCATAAAAGGCCAGTACCCTGTTTTCGCCGGTCATGGGTACAATATCGGCAGCAATGGCAACGGCTACCAGGTCGAGGTAACAATGATAATGTTCTTCATCAATACCCAGTTCTTCTGAAAGGGCTGTAATCAGTTTAAAGCCCACCCCGCAACCACACAACTCCTTGTAGGGATAGCTGCAGTCGCTTTGTTTCGGATTCAGTATGGCAACAGCTTTTGGTATTTCTGCATCGGGCAGGTGATGATCGCAGATAATAAAATCGATACCCAGTTCTTTTGCATAGGCCACGAGGTCGACCGATTTAATGCCGCAGTCGAGGGATATGATGAGGGTGTATCCATTATCCTTTGCATGGTCGATACCCATTTTGCTTACACCGTATCCTTCGCGGTAGCGGTGAGGAATATAAAAGTCGAGTAAAGCGGGTTCGTATATCTTGCAGAGAAAGCGGTACATGCAGGCAACAGAGGTGGTTCCATCCACGTCGTAGTCGCCAAACACGAGGATCTTTTCTTTTTTTTCAAAGGCGGCAAGGATGCGGCGTACGGCCTTATCCATGTCTTTCATCAGCCAGGGATTGTGGAGCTGACTGAGTTGTGGCCTGAAATAGAGCCTGGCTTTCTCATAGTCATCGAAGCCCCGGCTCACCAGGATGCGGCAAAGTGTGCGGTTGATCCTGAGTGATTCCTGCAGGGCATCTACTTTGTTTTCATCCACAACAGGTATGTTCCATCTTCTTTCCATGGGTTAGTATTTCCGGTCGGTGGTGTAACGGACCAGTTCTTCCAGTGCATTGCGGGCAGGGCTTTGTTCGAACGAGTTCAGGATAGCAAGTGCTTCGTCGCGGTAAGTGTTCATTTTTTCGGTCGCGTATTTTATTCCTCCTGATTGGTTTACGGTGTTGATGACGAATTTTATTTTTTCCGGAACCTTGTTTTCATTCTTCATGATGTAAACCAGTTGCCTTCTGGTTTCCGGCGAAACGTGCTGTAGTGTATGGATCAGGGGCAGGGTAAGTTTTTTTTCCCGGATATCGTTGCCGGTGGGTTTGCCGATGTTATCGGTTCCGTAGTCAAAAAGATCGTCCTTGATCTGGAAGGCGATGCCTACTTTTTCACCAAATGATTTCATCCGGGCCGTTATCTCCTCGTTGTTGCTGGTACTGTAAGCGCCGGCAGCGCAGGCGGAAGAAAGCAGGGAGGCTGTTTTCCCTTTGATGATTTCGAAGTAAACGGACTCATCAAAGTTCAGCTTTCTTGTTTTCTGTATCTGCAGCAACTCGCCTTCGCTCATTTGCTTTACGGCATCCGATAAGATATGCAGGTGCCGGAATTCATTGCTGCCGGTGGCCAGCAGTAATCCTTTTGAAAGCAGGTAATCGCCGACGAGTACGGCAATTTTTTTATTCCATAGCGCATTGATGGAAAAAAATCCACGGCGTTGCGGGGAGTCATCCACCACATCGTCGTGCACAAGGGTTGCCGTGTGCAATAATTCCACCAGTGCGGCCGCCCGGTAAGTGCTTTCATTGATGGTTCCGTGCAGTTTGGCGCTGAGGAGAACGAACATAGGCCTCATTTGTTTGCCCTTTCGCTTGATGATGTATTTCATGATGGTATCGAGCAGAAGGGTTTCGCTTTTAACGGCTTCGGCAAATTTTTTTTCAAAAATTGCCAGTTCTTCTCCAATGATGTCATTAATGAAACGCATACCTGATAATCGGGGCAATTTAGTGCAGCCTGTGAGCCCGGCAAAGTATTTTACCTACAAGTTTATGAGAATAAAAATCACGGTGATTGGTTAAAAAAACCTATTTTTGGTGCAACGAAACTACAGCTAACTGTGTCTTGCCCCAAAAACTGATTTGGCAGAAATATTTTTGCCTTAGCCTAAATAACCTATTAAAAAGTTTGATTATTAGGATGCAATTGATATTTTTGCTCAAAATAGATTCGTACAAATTAATAAAAAACCTTAATTATTAAAATATGGTAAGCAAAAAGTACAAATTCTTGTTAGGGGTATTATTACTCTCTACCGGAGCATTTGCCCAGGTAGGAGGCAGGGGAAGCGTTTATGATTCTTCTGTAATACCAGCAAAAAGAATGGCCCAGCAAAATGAATTCTGGAACAGCACATACAATTTCCCGGCTAAGCCACGTAATATGTGGGAAGTGGGTGTTTCAGGTGGTATGTTCACTGTGAGTGGTGATGTATCGGCAAAACTGCCGACATTTGGTTTTGCAGCTCATGTTCGCAAAGCCTTCGGTTATGTATTCTCCTTAAGACTGCAATACCTGAATGGAACCGGAAAAGGGCTGAACTGGACTGCCAGTGAAAACTTCGGTAAAAACCCGGCCTGGAATACCAACCTGCCAGTAGGTAAAAGGTATTTTTCTCCTGAAAGAACCAACAGCGGCGCAATCATCGTTTCTGATCACAATGGCAATACGTCGGCTACCCGTGACAGGGTTTTTTATAACTACAAAGTTAAGATGCAGGACCTGAGCCTGCAAGGCATCGTTACCCTGAACAACGTACGCTTCCATAAACAAAAAACCGGCATCGTAATCTATGGCGGTGGTGGTATCGGTATTTCCTGGTTCAAGACCATGGTGAATGCACTGGATGCAAACGGTAACCCGTACAGGGCGCTGTTTAACTCTATCAACCCCTCTGATTACAGTGGAAGGAAATCAATCCTGAAAGCACTGAAATCAGGCATGGATAAAACATACGAAACAAAAGCCGATAATGAACTGACCCGCAGGCCTAAACTGGGCGACAACACTCTGAAACCTTCCGGAACCGTATTACTGGGTGTTGCGTTCAAACTCAGCAACCGGATCAACCTGGCGCTGGAAGACAGGTGGACATTCGTAAAAACAGACCTCCTCGATGGACAGCGCTGGCAGGAGCATGCATGGGGTGATGCGGTGTTAACAAGCGACTTCGACTCTTATAATTATGCTTCACTTGGTATCAATGTTAACCTGGGTGCAAAATCTGTACAGCCTTTGTGGTGGGTTAACCCATTGGATTATGCATACGACGAACTCCGGAACCACCGCAACGTGAAGATTCCGAAGAACGATTGTAATGATGCCGATGCAGATGGTGTTTGCGATCACCTCGACAGAGAGCCTAACACACCAGCCGGTTGCCCGGTTGATACGCACGGTGTAACAAGAGATACCGATGGTGACGGTGTACCTGATTGTAAGGATAAGCAACTGATCACTCCTACTGAGTGCCAGCCTGTAAATGCTGACGGTGTTGGTAAGTGTCCCGAACCTGAGTGCTGCAAAAACAACGCAATTGTTGATAAGAAAGTTGATTGTCCCTGCGATTATCCAAGCCTTTCTTTCAAAGGAAATGCATTAACACTCAGTGCCGATAACAAAGCGATGCTGGCCATGGTTGCTTCAAAAATGAAAGCGAACCCCAACTGCGCTATTACCATCAACGGCTATCCTGAAGCATCTAAAGCTTCCCAGGCTACCTGCCAGAAGAGGTTGGATGCTATCAAGATCTACCTGATAGAGAAAGAAGGAATCAGCGCCGACCGTATCGCAACCAATTGCGAAGTTGGCGGTGGTGATAAGAATACTGTAGACGTGAAATGTAACTGATAACAGATTAAACTAAATAGTAATAGCCCCCGGTTCCGGGGGCTATTTTTTTGCCGGTTTCCCGGGCAACTGCTTTATCAAATCCTTAACGCCGCTTTTTTGGTTATTTGCCTTCTTGCTGGCATTTTTGGCTTATTTACATTAACTTTGCGTTCTTTTATGAAATTACTGAAGTCTTTATTGGCCGTTCTTTTCCTGGCGATCCTGGTTTCTTCCTGTAACAAATACAATAAGATATCCAAGAGCAAGGATTACGACTATAAACTGGTGATGGCTGATAGCTTCTTCAATAAGAAGAAATACAAGATCGCCCAGCAGCTTTACGAAGAACTGTTCCCGATCCTCAAAGGAACCGTGAAATTTGAGGAGTTGTATTATAAAGATGCGTACTGCTTCTACTACATGAAAATGTACCCGGATGCCGAAAACCTGTTTAAAGGATTCCTGGAGGTTTTCCCCAACAGCAGCCGGGCCGAGGAAGTGGATTACATGCGTTCTTATTGTTTTTATAAGCAGTCGCCCAAACTGGAACTGGAACAGGTGAACACAACAAGGGCCATGGGTATGATGCAGACCTTTATCAATACGCATCCCGGCTCACCACGTAACAAAGAAGCTTCGGCCATCATTGATAAATGCAGGGAAAAACTGGAACAGAAGGAATACCGTTCCGCAGAATTGTATTACAATATGGGGCAGTACCGGGCCGCAGCCATTGCTTTTAGTACCCTCATCAACAATTATCCCGAATCGGCGAAAGGGGAAGATTACAAACTCAAAACCGTTAAATCGTATTATAAATTCGCTAAATTGAGCATTCTTGATAAGCAGGTTGAACGGTATGAGAAAGTGATTGACGAGTACGAAGATTTTGTGGACCGCTACCCGGAAAGCAAATTGCTGAAGGATGCAGAAAACTATAGTAACTTAAGTAAAAATCATATTAAAGTCATAAAAAATGAGCAAACTCAGACGTCAGCTAAGCGCTAATACCAGCAGCGTGGTGGAACCCAAAAAATTGTCGGACCTGAAGGACAAAACCGGTAATCTTTATGAGTCGATTGCCGTAATCGCCAAAAGGGCCAACCAGATTAACATCACGCTGAAAGAGGAACTTCATAACAAACTGGAAGAATTTGCCAGTCATACCGACAGCCTGGAAGAGATCCATGAGAATAAAGAACAGATCGAGATCTCCAAAGCTTACGAGCGTATGCCTAACCCGGCTTTGCTGGCTACTACTGAATTCTCCGAAGACAAGGTGTATTTCCGTAAGAATGACGAGGACCTGTTCAGCTGACACACCAATATTTTAGCTTCTTATTTAGTTAAGAAATCATAATTTTAACCCCGCACACGTAAAGCGT
The DNA here is from genome assembly GCA_003455235.1 of Chitinophagaceae bacterium. GTDB lineage: Bacteria > Bacteroidota > Bacteroidia > Chitinophagales > Chitinophagaceae > Ferruginibacter. Next base: position 4,642 of record DMRT01000242.1, on the reverse strand, counting down.
TTGCGGGGTTTTTTATGTTACAAGGCAAAAAGATCTTACTGGGAGTAAGCGGAAGTATAGCAGCTTATAAAGCAGCTGTATTAACCCGGCTATTGATTAAAGCCGGCGCCGAGGTAAAGATTGTGATGACCCCCGCTGCAAAAGATTTTGTAACGCCACTTTCACTCTCCACACTTTCCAAAAACCCTGTGCTGGTTGACCTGGCCGAAAATGATTCCTGGGCAAATCATGTGATGCTGGGCAGGTGGGCCGATGTAATGCTGGTTGCCCCTTTAAGCTGCAACACCCTTTCCAAAATGGCTACCGGCCTCTGCGATAACCTGCTGATGGCTGTTTACCTTTCCGCCACCTGCCCGGTGGTGGTTGCCCCGGCCATGGACGAAGACATGTGGCACCATGCTTCCACCAAGGCCAACCTCAAAAAGATCATGTCATTCGGAAATATAGTGATACCTGTTGAAAACGGCGAACTGGCCAGCGGCCTGTTTGGCGAAGGACGGATGGCAGAGCCCGAAAACATCGTGAACTGGCTGGGCAGTTTTTTTTTGCAAAAGAAGGAACTGGCAGGTAAAAAAATTCTGGTTACGGCGGGGCCTACCTTCGAACCGATCGACCCGGTGCGTTTTATCGGCAATCATTCATCCGGCAAAATGGGCGCAGCCATTGCGGAAGAACTTCAGAAAAGAGGCGCTGAGGTTACCGTGGTTCTCGGCCCTTCCGGTATCATCCTCAACAGCGGTATTAAGGTGATCAATGTAAAATCAGCCGGTGAAATGTTTGCCGCGTGCGACGCTGTATTTCCGGAAACCGATATCGCCATCATGAGCGCAGCCGTGGCTGATTATACACCGGTAACAACGGCAACTGAAAAGATCAAGAAAACAGAGAAAGCGCTTTCCGTGGAATTAACCAAAACCAAAGACATTCTTAAGCACCTTGGAGCCATAAAAAAACCACAGCAGTTCCTGGTGGGGTTTGCGCTGGAAACAAACAACGAAAAAGAATATGCCATCGGCAAACTGGAGTCGAAGAACGCCGATATGATTGTGCTGAATTCACTGAACGACGCCGGAGCCGGCTTCGGGCACGATACTAACAAAATCACTATTTTTGACAAGAAGGGTAACGTGTTTCCTTTTGAGACAAAATCAAAGAAAGAAGTGGCCATTGATATTGTAAATACCATTATTCAGCAATTGCATGCAAAAAATTAAGTTCTTACTCTTTATTTTGGTAATCAGCTGCCGGGTTTCGGTTGCCCAGGAGTTAAAGGCAAACGTAACCGTGATAAGCAACCAGATCAGCAATAATATCAACCAGAATGTCTTCCGCACGCTTCAAACAGCACTGAACAACTTCATTAATACCCGCAAGTGGACCCAGGATAACTTTGCCGTGAATGAACGGATCGAATGCAATTTCCTGCTGAACCTGCAGCCAACACAGGACCTGAATGTGTATAATGCCTCCCTTACCGTGCAGGCGGCACGGCCGGTTTTCAACACCTCGTACCTGTCGCCCATCATCAACTTCAAAGACGATAACATCATTTTCAAGTACATGGAGTTCCAGGTAATGGAATTCAATGAGAACCGCATTTCCGGGTCTGACCCCCTTACATCCAATCTAACCGCCGTGATGGCCTACTATGCGTACATGGTTCTGGCTTTTGATTACGATTCTTATTCACTCAAGGGCGGCGACCCGTATTTTCAAAAAGCGCAGAATATTGTAAACAATGCGCCGGACGGACGGGGTATTGCCGGGTGGAAACCCTTTGACGGCCAGCGCAACCGCTACTGGCTGGCAGAGAATATGCTCAACAGCCGGTATGCCATCATGCATGATGTGTATTATAACTATTACCGGCTTTGTATGGACAAGCTTTACGAAAATGAAACAGCTGCCCGTGCCGAATTGCTGAACGTGCTGAACCTGCTGAATAACTTCATCACGGATAACCCGAATAAAATGATCAGCCAGTTCTTTTTCCAGGGAAAATCAACCGAACTGATCAAGATATTTTCCAAAGCTCCCCAGCAGGATAAGGCGCAGGCCTCCGAAATATTGCAGCGGCTCGACATCACCAATGCCGCCCGGTACAAAGATGAATTGAAATGATACGGAATTCCATTTTCCTTTTAGTGCTTGCTTTCCTGTTTTCCTGCGGAAACAAGGATACAAAACCTGCCGGTATACTGAAGCCCGATAAAATGAAGGCGGTGCTCTGGGATGTGATCCGTGCGGACGTATATACCACCGAGTTCATCAAAAGAGATTCGGCAAAGAATGACGTGGAAGAAAACCTGAAACTGCAGCAGGAGATATTTGCCATCCACCATGTTTCGAAGGAAGAATTCTATACAAGCTTTGATTATTACAAAAAAAACAGCGGGCAAATGAAGGCCATCATCGACAGCATGATCAACCAGGCCGATAGGCGTGCTTCCAAAATAAGCCCGGTACCAACCAAGTGATATGAACAAGACCTATAAAAATGCAGAAGAAGCCGTTGCCGACATAAAAGACGGATCGGTACTGATGCTGGGAGGCTTTGGCCTCTGCGGCATACCGGAGAACTGTATTGCCGCCCTGGTGAAAAAAGGCCCCCGGCAGCTTACCTGCATATCCAACAACGCCGGCGTGGATGATTTCGGAATCGGACTGATGCTGAAACAGAAGCAGGTAAAAAAAATGATCTCTTCCTACGTGGGGGAAAATGCGGAGTTTGAACGTCAGTTGCTCAGCGGAGAACTGGAGGTGGATCTTATTCCACAAGGCACTTTGGCGGAACGGATACGGGCGGGCGGAGCTGGAATTCCAGCCGTTTTTACACCGGCCGGGGTAGGCACCGAAGTGGCCGAAGGAAAAGAAACACGGGTATTCAAGGATAAGGAATACCTGCTTGAATATGCTTTTGATGCCGACTTTGCCATTGTAAAAGCATGGAAAGGGGATACTGACGGAAACCTCATTTATAAAGAAACCGCCCGCAACTTTAATCCCCTGATGGCCATGGCCGGTAAAGTAACCATAGCCGAAGTTGAGGAACTGGTGGCACCCGGCGAACTGGACCCGAACCAGGTTCATACCCCTGGTATTTACGTTCACCGCATATTCCAGGGTGTTAACTACGAAAAACGTATCGAGCAGCGAACAGTAAGAAAGAACGTTTAAGGGTTTCAACGTTGCAAACGTTTAATGCGTTTCAGCGTTTGGATACGACTTAAACGGTTTAAACGACTTAAACGATTAACGATGTCTCTAACCAAAGAACAAATCGCACAGCGGATCGCAAAGGAGCTGAAAGACGGGTACTATGTTAACCTCGGCATCGGCATTCCTACGCTGGTTGCCAACTATATTCCCAAAGGAATGAATGTTGTTTTACAGAGCGAGAACGGGCTGCTGGGAATGGGGCCCTTCCCTTATGAAGGCGAAGAGGATGCCGACCTGATCAATGCAGGCAAGCAAACCATTACCACCGTTCCCGGATCGGCTTTCTTTGACAGCGCTATGAGCTTTGGGATGATCCGGGCCGGCAAGGTAGACCTGACCGTTCTGGGGGCTATGGAAGTAAGCGAGCAGGGCGATATTGCCAACTGGAAAATACCGGGTAAGATGGTAAAAGGAATGGGAGGGGCCATGGACCTGGTAGCCAGTGCCAAAAACATCATCGTGGCCATGATGCATACCAACCCAAAGGGAGAGAGCAAACTGCTGCCCGCATGTACCTTGCCCTTAACCGGAACAAAATGTATCAAAAAAATTGTGACTGAAATAGCGGTGCTGGATGTAACCGGTAATGGATTCAAACTGCTTGAAAGAGCCCCGGGCGTTTCGGTGGAGGAGATCGTTTCCAAAACAGCCGGCAAACTTACCGTGGAAGGAGAGATACCTGAAATGCAATTCTGAAAAGAAAAATAAGTAAACGAAAATCCCCCGGCAACCGGGGGATTTTTTAATGAGCAGTTAGGCTTGTTTTTGTTATCAGATCTTTGGCGCAGCGGCTAAAATTTCGGCATTGGCGCCACTGGCATATTTCTCAAAATTTTTGATGAACTGCTGGGCCAGGTTCTTCGCCTGTGCATCGTAAGCAGTTTTATCGGCCCAGGTATTCCTGGGGTTCAGTATTTCTGAAGGAACGCCCGGGCAGCTGGTTGGCATGATCATTCCAAAAACCGGATGGTCTTCAAAGCCTACTTCATTCAGATCGCCATTCAGTGCAGCGGTGATCATAGCACGGGTATAGGCCAGCTTCATACGGCTTCCCACGCCGTAAGGTCCACCGGTCCAGCCGGTATTAACCATCCATACGTTTGCATGGCTTTCGTGAATCTTCTTCCCCAGCATCTCGGCATATTGAGCCGGGTGCAGCGGCAGGAAAGGAGCGCCGAAGCAGGCACTGAATGTTGATTTCGGTTCAGTAACACCGGCTTCTGTTCCGGCAACTTTTGCCGTATACCCGCTGATGAACTGGTACATGGCCTGGCCGGCGCTGAGTGTACTGATGGGAGGCAATACACCATAGGCATCGCAGGTAAGGAAGAAAATATTTTTTGGAATGCCGGCAATGGAAGGCTCCACCGCGTTTTCAATGTGATCAATCGGGTAAGCAACACGAGTGTTTTCCGTCTTGCTG